>CACZQA010000327.1 GCA_902783175.1 uncultured Coriobacteriaceae bacterium | reverse complement strand
CGCAGCTCGTCATGCTGCGGCAACAGCATGCCACGCAGCGGCTTGCAGGCGTCGATGGCCTTGAGGCCGGCCGGACAATGGGCCGTGCAGCGGTTGCACAGCGCGCAGGTAAAGGGGAAATGCCGCCAGGTCTCGTCCCCCGAAAGAAGCGATTCGCAGATGTCGCCCAAGTTGGGCGTCCCTTCGGGGAAGTTCCCACAGTCGGTCCGGGCGCACAGCCCGCATCTGATGCACGTATCTGAAAACTGCTGCACCGCAGCTCGTGGGTCGTTTTCCATGACATCCTCCTTCGTATCAGGACGCCTTCAGTTTACACTTCGCTAAATCCACCACAAGGGCAGTCAGGTAACGGCTTAATCGCCTCCAACTGGCCCGCCAGCAAAATCCATGCCAGAACCCTGGTATACTATGTATTACGTAATACGTGTCCGGACCAAAGAGGAGGAGCCATGAAGGAGACACTCGTCAGCGCGCGTATTCCCCAGGCGAAAAAGGAAGCCGCCACGCGCGAGTTTCTCGCACGCGGAACGAACATGTCAGAGTTCATCAACCGTGCGCTCGACGCGTTTCTCGCATCGGGCGAATTACCGGGATCGCCCAGCACGGCAGATACGAGAGACGCAGCGGAGTTTTCGAAGTTCGTAGAGCAGAGCAGTGCTGTGGTGCGCTGGTCAGAAGGCTCAGAAAATTACAAAGACCTTCTGAGAACGGGAAAGCGAGCAGACTATGAATCTCTTGCTTGATACCAACGTAATCATCGATTATCTCGGTCGCAAAGAGCCGTATTTCGAACCCGCCGAACAGATTGTTGCCGCAGGTTTCTTTGGCGATGCAACCCTGTGGATGCCCGCTCAGTCTGCTGCAGACGCGTTCTACGTGCTCAGCCACTACCTCGACTCTGCTCGCGTACAGTCCTTGCTCGCCCGCCTGTTTGAAGTGGTGAAGCCCGTCGCGCTCTCTGCAGACGAGCTCATCGACGCCACGCGTCTCCAATGGGACGACAATGAAGACTGCCTCGTCATGCTGGCAGCATTAAAGGCACACGCAGATTACCTGATTACACGAGACAAGAAGGGCTTCACGCGATCGGCAGTACCCGCGCTCACGCCTCAAGAATGGCTTGCGCTCCAGGCTAAACGCGGCATCAGCTACACGCCGGCAGAACTCTCCCGCTAGCCATCGGCCCGTTCCTACGCGCCGCGTTCCTCTCCCCCGCCCCAAGACAACAAGAACCCCGGCTGGATTACCAGCCGGGGTTCCACAAGGACTTGCCAGTAGACGGCAATTATTGAAGAGGGTTACTCAGCCGCAGCAGCGGTCTTGGGCTCTTCGGCAGCAGCCTGGGCGGGATTAACCCACGTCCAGTACTCGCGGCCTTCCTCCCAGTAGTCCATGAAAGGCTCGCGCTTCTGCGGAAGACGCGTGTAGAACTTCTCCTCGCCGTTGTCGAGACGGCGCTCGCAGGACCACAGAATCATGAAGCGGAGCAACCAACCGCCGAGCAGCGCCATGACCGGAGAGACGATGGCCCCAACCGGGCTCATACCGCCGAACACGTTGAAAATCAGCGGGATGACGAGACCGCAGGTGACCATCAGGCCCCAGAAGGTGAATGCCCAGGAGCCACGGACCCAGCGGTCGGCGATGGCCTTCGCGTACTTGTTGGACGCGCAGAACTGCAGCATCACGTACAGCAGCAGGACCAGCAGCTCGAGCACGATCAGGATGGCGTCTGCCATGTGCAGGAAGTGCTTCATGCCCTCGATGAGCTCAGCGCCCTCGATGGTGTTGAACGGAATCTGCAGCCACTCCATCGGCAGCGGGAAGGCGCCGACGCACAGGCTCAGCAGAGCAGCACCTGTGGACAGAGCGGAAACCGTGAACAGCACGGGCAGGGCAGGCGTCGCCCAGAAGGGACGGCCCTTCAGGGAGGCGATCATGGTGCCGGTGTAGACCATGACTAGGAAGCCCGCGATGCCGGCGATGACCAAGAAGAAGTCCGCCAGGCCCTCATACGGGATGAACGGCAGCATGCTGAACCAGGTAATCTCCCACAGGATGAACAGCACGGCAAAGATCATCGCGATGGAGAGCAGAACAGCACCCCATTTGATGACTGCAGTCCGCGTGACGAACGCCCTGTAGAACACCTTCGGCTGACCCAGCTCGAAGATGAGCAGGCCGGTGCCGACGGCCAGAACGATAAGTGCGATGAAAACGCCCCAGACAAGAATGCTGGACGTCGCAGCACCCGGGTAGACAATCAGGTCCAAGACCATGGCGAAGGTGAGCATACCGCCGCCGAGACCGCCCAAGAACAGGTAGGTTGCAAGTTCCCAACCCCAAAAACGTTTCATTAGCCACGACCTCCCAAGTCACGAATGTAGTACACCTGCGGCTCGGTACCGAGATCTTCGTGGATGCGCTCGGTCTTGAATTTGCCGACGAGCTTGCTGACCTCGCTGTTGGGGTCGTCAAGGTCGCCGAAGATACGAGCCTTCTGATGGCACGTCTTCACGCAGTAAGGCTGCTCGCCCTCGCGCACGCGGTCTTTGCAGAACGTGCACTTGCGCATGAAGCCCTCGGACTTGGTGTAGTCGCGAGCGCCATACGGGCAAGCGTTTGCACAGACCTTGCAGCCCATGCACTGAGTGGGCTCTACCCACACGATGCCGTCGTCGTCCTGACGAGAAGCGCCGGTCGGGCAAGCCGGGACGCATGCGGGCTTTGCGCAGTGCATGCAGATCATCGGCGTGAAGTTCATGTGGACGTTCGGCCACGTGCCCTCTGCGCCCTCGGAAACGACCGGATTGTAGATGATGTCAATCGGGAGTTCGTTCCAGGTGCGGCATGCGATCGTGCACGACTGGCAGCCGATGCAGCGACGCGTGTCCATTACCATTGCATAACGAGTCATGTAAGCCTCCCCTCCTTAGTTCTGCGGTGCTGCAACCGCGTTGTACTGCATGTCGTACCAGGCATCGCCCTGGACGTCATGGAGGTAGTCAACGCCGTTGACGTTTTCGTATTTCCAGCCGTTGGCCACGTCGTAGTACGTGCCCGTCGCGTCGTCGATGACCCAACCGGAGTCGCCGTCGTAGCGGAAGCCGGTCTTGTCGTGGACGGTGGTCAGGGTGACGGGATTCCACGTGACGCCTGCGGGGAGCTCGGCACCGGCGTACTGGGGCCCCTCAGAGGGGTTGCCAGAGAAGTCGTAGTACTTGCCGTTTGCCTCGTCGAGCAGGAAGTCGCCGTTGTAGTTGACGTACTTGAAGTGCGTGCCCTGCTGATAGTAGGTGCCCGCCTCGTCGATGAGCCAACCAGAGGGGTCGAGCGTCATGCCCGTGGACTCCTCGTAGATGCGGCGAGTCTTGTAGTCCCATGCGAAGCCCTCGGGGACCTCGGTGTCGGGCTGCGCGAAGATCGGCTCGGCGAACTCGCGGGCCATCTTCTGCTCGTGCGGCATGGAGTGGACGCCGGCGCCCTTGGTTGCGAAGTCGGAACCCGGGATGGAGAACTGAGCGTCCTCGTGGGTGAACTCGTGGTCGATGGCGGTGCACTTGTACACCTTGCACATCAGGCCGCGGTTTGCCCAGCAGCCGGTCAGCGGATCGCAGTGCTCGTCATCGACGGACGTGATGACGTTGGTGTTGGACTCGAGGCAGCCGAAGGGCTGGTCGGGGTCGTTCCAGTCGCGCTCGGGGAACCACCAGCCGCGCTGGGTGTAGATGGCGCGCGGATCGATTGCCGGCTCGACGTTGGCGCGCTGCTTCATGCGGCCGCGACGGGTCTCGATCCAGCACCAGTCGCCGTCCTTGATGTCCAGCTTCTCGGCCAGCTCGGGGTTGATGGTGAAGAACGGATCGGGCTTGATGTAGCGGATGATCGGGTTGTTGAAGTGCTCGGAGTGGTGGAACGGCATGAAGCCGCCGCCCGTGGTGAGCACGATCGGGTATTCCTCGGCAACCTCGGGATCGTCGACCTCGTTTTCGGGGGCGCCCAGGTAGGTGGGCATTCCGGGATAGCCGAACTCCTGGAAGACCGTGCTGTTGAGCTCGACCTTGCCGGTGTTGGTGCAGAACTGGCCGCGGGCCTCGTGCTTCTTGTAGCGGACCGGCGGATAGTACATGCGGTACTTCTCGACGAACTCGTCATAGCTGCTGACGGGCATGCCCAGAGGCTCGATGACGTGGAAGAGCTCCTCCTCGAGGGAGTCGTACGGCCACGCCTCCTTGCCCTGGCCGCAGGCCAGGCCGAGCTCGCGCCAGATGTCGTAGTCGCTCTTGCGCTCGTACAGCGGGTCGATGGCGCGCTCGGAGGCCACGATGGAGTCGGTGACGCCGTAGTTGGTGTGGACGACGGGGCGCTCCATAGCACCGGCAACCGGCAGGACGTAGTCCGCCATGAGGGCAGTCGGGGTCATGAAGTACTCGAGGACGACCATGAACTCGACCTTCTTGAGCGCTTCCCAGACCATCTTGGAGTCGCCGTAGGAAGAGATCGGGTTGGTGCCGCTGCAGAACAGCGCACGGACCTGGTACGGGTCGCCGGTGATGATCGCCTTGAAGACGGACGGGCCATGGGCCTCGCACATCCACTCTGCGGTGAATGCCTTGCCCCACTTGCGCCTGGAGATCTCTGCGAGGCGCTCGTAACCGGGGAAGGTGGTCAGCTTGTACTTGTCGGAGCCGATCTGCTTGGACTTGACCTCGTCGGGGAGGACGTCGTTGCGCTCGAGCTCCTCATCGGTGACGTAGGCTGCCGGGCCGGGCATGCCGTCGCCGCCGGGGACGTCGAGGTTACCGCAGATGGCGCGCATGATCGCGCGGGCCTGGGTGCCTGCAGACGCAGAGCGGCCCAGCTGGTCCCACGTGTCTGCCCACTGCATGTTGCCGGGGCGGTTGGTGGCGTACATGCGGGCGGCCTCGCGGATCTGCTCGGGGTCGAGCCAGGTGAGGGGTGCTGCCCATTCGGGAGTGTAGGGCTCCATGTGGTCGCGCAGCTCGTCGATATCGGTGCACCAGTTCTCCACGAAGTCAAAGTCGTAGAGGAACTCGTTCAAAATGACATTGAGCATGGCGAGGGACAGTGCGGCGTCGGAACCGGGGCGCAGCGGGAGCCACAGGTCAGCGTGAGCTGCGGTCTCGGTGTAGCGCGGGTCGACGACGATGAGCTTCATGCCATTGGCCTTCTGCAGGTCGAAGTAGCCATGGGCGCCGGGCATGGAAGACGCGCCCGGGTTCATGCCCCACAGCACGACGCACTTGGAAGTGCCCAGGTCGGTCTCGAACGGAGACCAGCCGCTGATGGCGGTCTCGATCATGAAGGTCGGGATCCAGCACAGCAGTGCGTTGTGGAAGCCATTCGGCGTGCCGACGAAGTTGAGGACGCGGCGGCGTGCCCAGTCGTCGGTGCGGAGCGTACCGGCTGCAGCAGCAACTGCCTCGGGGCCGCTCTCCTCCTTGATCTGGTTGAGCTTCGCGGCAATCTCGGTCAGGGCCTGATCCCAGGAGACGCGCTCCCACTTGTTTTCGCCCTTCTTGCCCGCGCGCTTCATCGGGTAGTTGATACGCGACGGATTGTCGACGAAGGTCATGGCCTGGTTGCCGCGAGTGCACAGGCCGCCGGCGTTCGTCGGGTGGTCCGGGTCGCCTTCGGCGTAGATGAGCTTGCCGTCTTTGACGTAAGCCAAAACGCCGCAGTTCTGGTGGCAGAAGTAACAGGCTGATTTGCGGACGACTACGTCATCTGCATGAAAATCAATTTTATCTGTCACTGTCCCCTCCTTTTTCTCTCTACTGCAAAGTCCTTGTGTAAATACACAGCCTTGGATAGTACTTCATTCCCTTTGAAAAATCATCAGTTTGGCAACGGGTATCGGCAAATGTGAATATGCAGCAGCGCGAGAAGAATCGCACAAACGCGCAGGTGAATATACAAGTAGGCAGGCACCCTTATAGGAGCCTGCCTACTTATTTTTTTAAAGAATAATATTGCTTTGGGGCGGTTGCTGCGCCTTAGAGCGTCTCCAGCTTGTCCGCGACGCCCTTGTACCAGTCGCCCTCGATGTCCTCCGCCTTGCCGGCGTCGACCTCTGCAGAGATCTTCGGGTCCATGGGAACGCGCGTCCAGGTATCGATGCCCTTGTCCTTGGCGATGGCCTCGACCTCGGACTTGCCAAAGATCTCGTGGCGCGTGCCGCAGTCAGGGCACTCGTAGTAGGACATGTTCTCGACGAGCGCGACCACGGGGACGTTCATATGGTCGGCCATGCGGATGGCCTTCTCGACGATCATGTTGACGAGCACCTGCGGGGCAGTTGCCACGACGACGCCCTTGAGCGGGAACTGCTGGAAGACGGTCATGGGGATGTCACCGGTTCCCGGAGGCATGTCGATGAGCAGGTAGTCGAGCTCGCCCCAGTTGATGTCGCTGTAGAACTGGGTGAGGATGCCGTTGAGCACCGGGCCACGCCACAAGAAGGGCTGCGCCTCGTCGGACGTCAGCATGTTGGTGGAGACGACCTTGATGCCAGTCTTGGTGACAGCAGGAGCGAGCATGCCGCTCTCATCGACCGATGGCGGCTCGTGGATGCCGAAGGAACGCGGGATCGAAGGGCCCGTGATGTCGCCGTCGAGGATGCCGACGGAATGGCCGCGACGACGCAGCTCGCAGGCGAGCAGCGCGGTGGTCAGGGATTTGCCGACACCGCCTTTGCCCGATGCGATGGCGATAATCTTGTCAATCTTGGTGCCCTCGTGGACGGCAAGCTTCTGCGGTGCCTGGCGCGAAGCGCACCCCGCATCACCGCATGCCGAGCAATTGGAATTGCAGCTCTCTTCTGCCACGGTATCCTCCACTCTTCTCGACTGATCTCGGTGTGGCCGCTCGCGCACTTAAGCAAGCGCTTACTTCAGCCACAACTAAATATAGATGTAACGTTCGCGATTATCTCACATGGCGTCGAATAAGAAAGTAGCAGGACAACAACGTTCTTCGCGATGGCACTTGATACGGCTTTGCGCAGAAAACAGACGCGCCGGGGATTGCGGCTTTGGCTCTGGGAGAATGCGCAGCATTCGCAAGGATGCCCGACGCCAACGACAAAGGAGCCCCATGTTCGCCATCGTCACCGACAGTACCAGCTCGACTCCCACCGACGTGCTCGAGGGGCAGGGCGTGCAGGTCGTCCCGCTCACCATCAGCTTTGGCAACGAGAGCTACGTCGAGGGCATCGACCTGACGCCAAAGCAGTTCTACGAGAAGATGGCCGCGGGGCTCAGAAACGGTGGCGACCTGCCCAAGACCTCCTGCCCCGACCCGAGCGCCTTCGAGCGGGCGTTTGCCTGTGCCCTCGAGGCGGGAGCCGACGGCGTGCTGTGCATCACGCTCTCGTCGGGGCTCTCCGGGACGAACGCCTTTGCCAACGTGGCGGCGGAAAACACGGACGGGCATGTCGAGGTCGTCGACAGCAAGGCGGTCGCCATGGAAGAGACCTACCTCATCGAGCAGGCCATACGCATGCGCGACGCGGGTGCGACGCTCGCGCAGACGGCCGCCCATCTGCGCGAGATGGCGGACAACACCATCACCTTCTTCGCGCTCGACACGATGGAAAACCTCATAAAGGGAGGGCGCGTGGGCAAAGCCGCGGGCATCGCAGCCGGCGCGCTCAAGCTCAAGGCGCTTCTCTGCGTGGAGAAGACGGACGGCGTGGCAAGCGCCGTGGGTAAGGCACGTGGGAGCAAAGGCGCGCTGAGAAAGCTCGTCGAGCTGACGCAGGGCTTCGTCGCGCAGCATGGTGAATGCGAGGTGCGCGTCATCCACGCAGACGCCGCAGGCCGCGTCGTCGAACTCGAAGATGCGCTTGAAGCGGCAGGCATCGCCTGCAACCGGGAGAAGTCGGGGTGGATCGGCGCCGTGATCGGCACCCATGCGGGGCTTGCCGCCGTGGCGGCTGTCTGCTGCCCCAGGAAATACCTGGTCTAGCAGCCCCTGCGCCGCAAGCGTCAACGGGCGGTGCCGGCGAGACTAGAGCTCCCCGCGCTCGAGCGCGTGCATGTCCTCTTTGGTGATGTTGTACTTGCGGCAGTGATCCTTGTACTCCGTGCGCAGCTCTGACCACCTGCGCACGCGCGTACCGATGAGCAGGAGCAGCACGAACAGCACGATGGCGGGGATCATGGAAGCCATCATGCTGTCTGCAGCAAGCGCGCCCGTGGCCAACATGACGCTGAACACCGTCGTGAGCGCAAGGCCGGCGACGAAGATGATTACGAGCGCTATGGTCGTGGTTCTCACCATGTGCTGCAGGTCGATCGCCTCGCGAACTTCCTTGCGGCGCTTCTTGCCCGTGTGCTGCTGCGTCATACATATCCCCATATAGCAGTGTCCATCGATTTGTTACGCCGAGTCTAGCAGGGAGCACGCGGAATGGAGCCGCTTCACAAAACTCCAAACGCACTATCACACATTATTCATAATAGGAAAGGAGGCGCCAAGGCGCCCCCTCTCGCGTGCGGTTGGATGTGGGCGAAAAGGCTTACGCCTTGGCGCTCCACAGACCGTGCTTGTTGCAGTACTCGAATGCCTCGACCGGCTCGACGCCGTCTGCCAGGACGAAGGTCGCCTGGGGCTTGTCGCCCGGCTGCAGGCGCACCGTCTGGGTACCCTTGGTGGTGTGCAGCATGATGAACTGGATGTAGTGGTCCTCTTCCATGGGATGCTCGACCTCGCCGACCGTGACGGTGACGACGTTGCCCTCGACGGCGATGACCGGAACGTGCTTTTCGGTTGCGGCATCGACGGTATTGGGAACGAGCTCGGTCATGGGCTGGCCGCAGCAGCTGAGTGGAGCGCCGGAGTCGACGAGCTTCGTGACGATGTTGCCGCACTTGTCGCAACGGAAGAACTTGATATCGACCATGATGACTCTCTTTCTCTCGGGAAATCCTGAGCCGTATTCTATCGGGTCGAAGTGGCAAAACGATGAACGCTCGGCAACAAAAGGCACCTGGTGGAAAAATCACTTCCGAAGGCCATCGGCCTCCAGATCACGCGGGAACATGACGAGCGCCGCCACGAACGTGAGCGCCGCGGTGACGGCACCGCCCACCATGACGGGCACGAAGCCCACCGCGTCGATGGCAACGCCCCAGATGAGCGCGCCCACCCCGACGCCGAGGTCGTTCATGAGCAAGAACTGCGCAGATGCCGCGCCCCAGCGCTCGGATGCCGTGCACTTGACGCACACCGAGTTGAGGAGCGGAAACGAGATGCCCATGGAAAGTCCGAAGAAGAGCCCCGCGGCATAGAAGCTCCACTCCGATGCGCCAAACGCGAGCATGAGGTAGAAGACCACACCGCAGGCGCAGGGCACGGCGAACAACCTGATGGGCTTGATGGCGTCGATGAAGCGCCCGCCGAGCAGGCGCACGAGCGTCATCGTAATGGCCCCGAGCATGAAGAAGATGCCCGGGTTGCCGTAGCCGAGCTGCGTGCCGTACAGCGCAACGTAGCTGGTGGCGATGCCGGTGGCAAACGTGTTCACCAGATGCGGCAGCGCCCCCGCCCAGGCGGTCCTGACGAACAGGCTCGAAAGCAGGCCGCGCTGCCCTTTTGGAGCGGACGCGGGCTGCTCGCGCAGGCCGCGCTCGCAGCGGACCCTATAGGCAGAGGTCTCGGGCAGCTTTTGGGGATGCGATTCGTAGCGCACGGCAAACACGAGCACCATGAGCACCGCCAGAACCGCGCTCACGCCCAAAAACAGGCTCTCGCGGTAGAGCATGGACGTGAGCACGACGCCCAGCGTCGGCCCGATGGCCATGCCGAGCGACTGGCCGAGACCAAAGTAGCCGATGCCCTCCCCCAGCCTGCGGGCGGGAAGCACGTCTGCCGCCGCCGTCGAGGAGGCGGTGGTCACACAGCCAAACCCGATCCCCTGCAGAGCACGAAGCGCCGCCTGCGGCGCGATGCCGGGCAGCACGAGCGCACCGGCAGTGCCCGCGAGCATGAAGGCGGCACCCACGATGAGCGGGCGTCTGCGCATGCCGCGGTCGATCACCCGGCCGACTACGATGCGGGCGATCCCCGCGCACAGCGAGAACTCCAAGATGAGCACGCCGGAAAAGCCAGTGGAACCCTCGTAGTCCTTCACGTAGATGGGCGTGCCGTTGTTGAGCGCTTGGCACCCGATAAAGGCGAGCAGCGAGATGAGAAGCAAGACGATGAAATCGGGCGTCCAGAGCCTGGGCTTTCCTGAGGACACGGCGCTACACCACCAGATCCACGGGAGTGATGTCGATGACGCTCGCGAGGTCGTCGAACGACATCTCGATCTGCGTGCCGATGCGCCCGCCGGAGAACAGGATCGTGTCGAACAAGATGCAGGTCTCGTCGATGAAGGTCGTGAAGAACTTCTTCATGCCGAGCGGACTGCATCCGCCGTGCACGTAGCCGGTCAGGTCGAACAGCTCGCGCGATTTGACCATCTCGATGGACTTCTCCCCGGCTGCCTTCGCGGCCTTCTTCAAGTCGAGCTCTTCGGCAACCGGCACCATGAAGACGTAGTGCTCCTTGCTCTTGCCGATGGTGACGAGCGTCTTGAAGACGTGCTCGGGCTCTTCGCCCAGCATCTGCGCAATCTCGACGCCGGTCATGGTGCCGTCGGCCTCGAAAACGTGTATCTGGTGGCCGACTCCCGCCGCATCGAGTATGCGCATGGCGTTCGTCTTGGTCTCCTTTTTCCTGGACACGTCCTACTCCCCGTCCGTCTCTGGTCCTGCCGCCGATTCTTCCGTGGGTTCCTCCCCATCTGCGAGATGGGCTCCGGGAGCCATGAGCGCGCCCGCGACTTCCTCGAAATTATCGGGGTACGTGCCCTCGCCCTCTGCCCGAAACGGCCTGCAGCGCTTGCCGCCGAGTTTGTCGAACGTCACCTCGAGGCGCCATTGCGGCGCATCGAGCACAAAGGTCCCCTGCGCCGGGCGGTAGGTCCGATGCCAGAAAAACAGCCCACGCTCGACGAGGGCAGACAGGTACGCGCGTGCCTGCTGCTCGTCGAGGTCTACCTCTGAAATCTCCGCCACCCTGTCGCGCACGCGCATCTGGGCGCCGTCCGCGCACCTCCGATACGCCGCGGAGCGCGGATAAGGGAGGTCGGGGCGCATGTCGATGAACTCGATGCCCGCAATGCCCTCGTATGTCTGGAACTCAGCAGGGATGCTGTGCTGCTGCGCCGCGCCAAATGGCAAGCCTGGCATATCGTCCGCCTTTCGTCGTCGTGAAAACCTGTACGCGCCTAGCGAGCCTGCGCCCACGACGCGAGCTGTGCGGCGCCTTGCGGGTTCAAGACGCAAAACGCGAGAAGCGCCGCGCACGCGAAGACGCCGAGCACCGGAAGCCACCGGCGCCGACGCGCCTTGCGCCTGAGAACACGCAGCTCGGCCCCGTCGACCAGGCGCACGCCGCAGGGTTTCGCCTGGGCGATCGCACCCGCCGTGAACGTCGAGTCGGTGACTACCCACGCGGCGCGCGTGCCGTAATACGCCTGCGCCGCGAAGGCCTCTTGCACCGCCTTGTTGCCAACCGGTTTGGCATACGACTTCGCCTGCACGGCGATGGTCCTGCCGTGCTTGGTCAGCAGCAGGTCGGCGCCGTGGTCGTTGCTCGCCTGGGTTCGCTCGACGCGGTAGCCGAGGTGACGGTACATACGCGCGAGCTTCGCCTCGAAATCCGCACCCCTAGACATGACGTGCCACCAGGGCGAAAACCAAGCGCCCCCGCATCAAGAGAGCTCGTCGGACGTCGACGAGTACAGACAGCCGTTCGAGCCATCGTCGAGCTTGAACTCGCACGTGTTGTCGATGTGGCAGTCCCCCACGCTCGAGGCGCGCCCGATCCACGACTGCATGACGGCTATCGCCTGCTCGAGCGCCTGGGTGTCGACGACGTAGTGGACGTGGCGCCCATGACGGAAGCCCTTGACGAAGCCCGTCTTCTTGAGCACCGTCATGTGCTGGGACACGGCCGACTCCGTGATGCCGAGCGTCAGGGCAAGCGAGCGCGAGCAGTGGTGCTTGTCGAGCAGCAGCTGCAGAATCTTGAACCGCATCGGTTCCGCAATTACCTTGAGCTGTTCACCGAGTTTCTCGTTTGCCTTGTCCACGTCCATCTCCTCGCGGGTACCTCTCTTGCAGCGACCATTGTAGGGCCGCATGCCTACTTGGTGCCGAAAATCCTATCGCCCGCATCGCCCAGGCCGGGCGTGATGTAGGCGTCTTCGGTCAGTCCCTCGTCGAGGGCGGCAACGTAGATGTCCACGTCCGGATGCGCCTTCTGGAGCGCCGCAACGCCCTCCGGGGCGGCCACGAGGTTCATCATGCGGATGTCCGTGCACCCGCGCTTCTTGAGGTTGTCGATGGCGTCGACGGCAGAGCCGCCCGTGGCAAGCATCGGATCGACCACGATGATGGTCGACTCGGTGACGTCTTGCGGCATCTTGTAGTAGTACTCGACGGGCTCTTTGGTCTGCTCGTCACGGTACATGCCGATGTGGCCGACGCGCGCGAAGGGCATGAGCGTGAGCAAACCCTCGACCATGCCAAGGCCCGCCCTCAGAATCGGGACGATGGTGAACTTGTCCTGTGCGAGGACCTGGCACTCGGTCGTCTTGATGGGGGTCTCGACCGTTTCGGGGCGCGTCTCGAGATTGCGCGTCACCTCGTAGCCCATGAGCATCGAAATCTCGTTCAGGAGCTGGCGGAACTCCGGGGACTTCGTGTCCTTGTCGCGCATGATGGCGAGCTTGTGGGTGATCAGCGGGTGGTCGAGAACGTGCACTTCACTCATGGTTACCTTCTTTCGAGGCTGCAGACTATTGGGGCAATTATAGTTGTTCGCCAGACGCGATGCGTCTTGAGCTTAAAACCGCGAAACGCTTGGTTTATGATAGGGCAGCTGTCCCAAATCAGCACGTGCGCGCCTTATGCGAGGCGCCGCATTTTCGTTAGGAGTGTTTCATGCGCATTTTCGGTCTCGGGCTTCCCGAGCTCATCATCATCCTCGTGGTCATCCTCCTCATCTTTGGCCCCGGTCTGTTCAAGAAGCTCAACAAGCAGCTCAAGAAGACGGGCGAAGCAGCCAAGAAGGGCATCGAGGCTGGCTCCGAGGCTGCCGGCAAGAAGGTCGACCTCGACAACGTCTCCAAAGACGACATCCTGGACAAGGTGGAGAACCTGCAGGACAAGATGGACGTGAAGCTCGACGAGTTCAATTCCGAGATGGACAAGGTCGAGTCCGAGTCCAAGCAAGACGACAAGCCCGCCGCCAAATAAGGCGCCGCATCGAGCATGAGCGCCGGCACGCGGACGTCCGTCTATTCGAGCTACAAGGCCCGCTTCTTCAAACTGCACTGGAGCATTGCCGCCAAGAGCCTCCTCGTGGGGCTTCTTGGCGGCATTTTGGTGTCTGCCTACCGCATCGGCGTCGATGAGGGCGTCGGGGCGGCGCGCATGCTCTACGGCTTTGCGGGCACCGAGCCGCTCGCGCTGGCGGGCATCGTCTGCGCCGCCGTACTGGCAGGTCTCGTTATCTGGAAGCTCATCACCTGGGAGCCGATGGCATCGGGCTCGGGCATCCCCCAGACAGAGGGCGTGCTCTCGCTCGTCTTGAAGATGCGCTGGTGGTCGATTCTCG
>CACZQA010000326.1 GCA_902783175.1 uncultured Coriobacteriaceae bacterium | reverse complement strand
GGATACGAGTGGTGGGAGTTCTCGTTTGTGGGAGTGGGGACGCCTTCCACGCCGAAGTACCTCATGTGCGCCCGGGCGTGCCCCATGGACCTTGCCGACCTTCGGATTCTCGCGGCGTCGAGCCTCGAAGACGAGCATTCGCGTGAGGTCGCAGACGCTGCGGCAAAACCGGTCGCGGCTTCTCGCCGTGAGTCCCCGTTTCCATATGTCGAGGTGCAGATTCTGCGCGATGGCCAGGGCAGCCCCATCGACTTCGTGTACCTGTACGCGAATGCGGCCTACGCGAAGCGCGTGCACGTCGGGGCAGCCGAACTTGCCGGGCGCCGATACCTCGAGGTCTTTCCGCAGGGGTCGTACCAGTGGCCGCTCAACATGGACAGCACCGTCTCGCTCGGCTCGCAGATGCACTACCTCATCTACGGGCAGGCCCTCGATTCCTGGACCGAATGCTATATGGCGCCGCTCGAGGGGAAAGACCGCGTGGCCGTGCTCCTGGTCACGCCCGACAACACTACGGGGCTCGTCGGCCAGGAGCTGTTCAACAGCTACAACGACGTCCCGCTGCCGTGCATCGTCCTGCGCCCCGTGACCGCCAACGGCGCGCATGACATGGAATACGTGTACGCCAACGACAGGTACTGCCGTCTCGTGGGCAAGAGCCCCTCCGAGCTTCTGGGGCACGGGTACCTCGAGCTGTTCGAGTGGGGCTCGCACGAATGGGTCGAGTTCGGGCAGCGTGCCGCCGCGGGCGAGCTCATCCACGAGAAGGTGTGGGGGCCGGTCCAAAAGCACTGGATGGACGTCTACGCCGTTCCCTCGAGCGTCGCCGGCTGCTGCGTCATGGTGTCGGTCCCCATCGACGAGCAGCGAAAGCGCCTGAGCAAGCTTACCTCTGGGCGCGCGACCGATACGGCGGTCATCGAGATCGCCCGTCAGCTCGTCGGGCCTGCCAGCTACCAAAGCGCCATGAATTCCGCTCTCTTCACGCTGGGCCGGGCGCTCGGCGTGTCGGGGATCTTCGTCTTGTAATGTCTCGACGACGAGGTGAAGCGCGCGTTCACCTACCTCGACCCGGGCTGCGACGAAACGCTTTCCAAGGGCTGCCCGCTCGAATCGGCTGGGTTGCCCGCCTGGTGGCGCATCGCCCTCGAGGAGGGCAAGTTCGTTGTCTCCAGCAATGTCCCCCTGGGCAGCGGCGCATTCTTCGAGCAGGTCGAAATTCCCAACAGGGTCGCATGGGGCGGCGTCGACACGCTCATGATCGCGCCGTTCGTGGAGCGGGGAACGCTCGAGGGCGTGCTCGTCGCCGTCAACGCCCGTTTCGAGCAGACGATCGATGCGGTCGCCCTGTTCGAGACCGCGTCGTTTTTCATCCGCTCGAGCTTTGTCGGCAACCTCGCGCGTTTCAAGGCAACCTACGACGCGCTCACGAGCGTGCGCAGCCGCGAGGCATTCGAATCGGCCGTGCGGGATATCGACGAGGCCACGGCGGGCGTGGGCATCGTCTTCGCCGATATCGACAACCTCAAGGAGATGAACGACGACCACGGCCACTCGGCGGGAGATGCGCTTCTCATGAATGCCGCGCAGGCGCTGTGCGATGTGTTCAGCGAGAGCAACGTCTACCGCATGGGCGGAGACGAGTTCGTCGTGCTGCTCAAGAACGTCGCCCGCGAGGACTTCGAGCACTACCGCCTCGCCCTGGCCGAGCGCCTGTCCGAAGAGCAGGGCATGAGCATCTCCACGGGCTTTGCATGGGAGCCGGATGCCTCCGATATCCATTCGATGATCGAGAGCGCCGACCAGGAGATGTACCTCAACAAGGAGCGCCACCACGAGACGATGCGGCCAAGCGCCCATCTCGGGGGGGGGGTCCTTTCACAGCGCTTTGAGAAGCGATGAGGTACGAAGGCTCGCGCACACGACCCGTCAGGCCGCCCCGCAGCTCCACGGTCCGGACGTGCGCGCCGGCAGCTGAAATGACCCTGTACAATTCATCCCTCCGAGCGCCCTCGATGTCTATCGGGATGTAGCCGTACTCGTCGATTATCAGCAGGTCTGCCTTGGCTATGTCGCGAAGCACCTGCT
>CACZQA010000325.1 GCA_902783175.1 uncultured Coriobacteriaceae bacterium | reverse complement strand
TCGGCCTGCCCGTGCCCTCGGCGAGGCGCAGATACGGCGCGATGTGCGACAGGTACCAGCGCGAGATCTCGATGACGCTGCCCGACTGCGCCCCGGTCCAGTTAGAGCGGCGCTGGCAGTCCAGGATCTCGTTGGGAGAGAGCGACTGCGCCCCGCGCTCGGGACGCTCGCGGTACAGGTAGCGCGCGACGCTCTTCGCGATGAGCTCGTTGGCGCGTTGCACGACCGAGACGAACAAGACGGGACGCCCCGCCTCCGCGATCTGGTCCGCGATCTGCAGGCACAGGCTCGTCTTGCCCACGGTCGCCGCCGACCCGACGAGGTAGAGCCCCGGCATGAGGCCGCCCTCGAGCCACGAATCGAGTTTGGGAAAGCCCGTGGGCACGGGATGCACCGCGTCCTCGTTGAAGCAGATGCCGCGCAGCACGTCGCCCGGGCCCTGCACGCGCAGGTGCCGCAGCGCCTCGTGGTAGCTGCCGAGCAGCTTTTCGCGCCGGCTCTGCAGCGCCTTGTCGTAGGCGCGCGCGATATCCACGCTGAACTGCACCGGCTCGATGCAGCGCGCCTCGGCGGCGTCTTTCGCCCCGCGGTGGTAGGAGTACTCGACCCCGTAGAGTCCCGCTTGCTTGAGCGCGAGCATGAAACCCTCTTGGGCCTTGCGCCCCTCCGCGTCACTGTCGAGCGCGGCAATGACCGTGCCGCGGTAGCCACGGCTCACGGCTGCCGCGACGACTTCCTCGTAGTTGGTGCCGCACAGGGCGATTGCCGGCTTTCCCTCGTCGAGGATGGCAAGGGCGTCGAGCGGCCCTTCGACAACGTAGAAGGCGGGCGAGTCGAACGCGCTCGGGTTGTAGAGGGGAAGCGAGCCGAGCTCGTCGGTGCTCGGGACGGTGTACTTTTCCTCGGCCGTGCCGGTGATGTCGCGGTCGACGTGGAAGTACTCACTTCCCGCATACGGGATCACGAGCCGCTTGCGCTCGCGGTCGTAGCCGAGGCCCCATTTCTTAGCGGTGGACAGCGACACCCCGCGCGTCCGCAGGTACATGACGGCGTCCGCATCGCCGATTTGGGAACGCCAGTGCTCGAGCCGCTCCTGCTCGCGCTCCCTGCCGCAGGCGAGCGCATCGCCTCGCGCATCCTCAGAAATCTGGTCGAGCCCTTCGTTCATCATGCGTATCCCATTTCATCGATCTGCGCTTCGCTCATGCCAAAGTAGTGCCCCACCTCGTGGACCACCGTCCTGCGGATTTCCTCGATGACCGTCTCCTTGGAATCGGATAGACGTTCGTGAGGGCCCTTGAAGATCGTGATCGTGTCGGGGCAGTCGCCGAAGAACCCGTAGTCATCGCCGCGCTCGGCAAGCGAGATGCCCTCGTACAGGCCGAGCAGGTCGCCTTGCGGGGACTGTTCGGGCGTCGGCTCGTCTTCCGCGATGAACGCGACGTTTTCGAGCTCGTCTAAAAACCGGTCGGGGATGCTGTCGATGGCGTCGGCAATGGCGTCTTCGAACTCCTCGTCAGTAAGCTTCATGGCTGCCTCCCCTCCTTATGCGCATGCCGAGACTTCTCGCCGTCACCTTTGGTACCCTCGCCGACCAACGCGTCGAGCGCGCAGGAAAGCGAGTCCAGCGAGGAATACCCGGCATTGGCAAGGTATGCAGAACCCGCAAGCGGGCAAAACCTCGAATCGTCGACGAAGGAGACGCCATCGAACAGGGCGACCCTGAATCTGCTGGTCTCGTATTGAAACGAGACCAGGGCACGCGCGTCGAGCGCCGAGAGGTCCGATGTGCCGATGCCGTGGGCCTCATACCACTCTGGAACGCTCGAGACTCCCTGGTCGCGCAGAAACTCCTTGAGCTCTCCCGAGCCCGCGAACGGGTATGCCGGAATGTCGTAGCCCGCGCTGCGGGCGCGAAACACGAAATAGCGGCTCGCACGCCCCACCGTGAGGCGGTCTCCCAGCGCATCGGCCACGGCAGCGAGCTTCTCGCGAAGCTCGTCTGCCTTCGCGCGCGCCGCAGGGTCCTCTGCCCCGCGTGCGACCTCCGCGACGATCGCCTGCATCTTGAGCTCTACGGCGCTCGGTATTCCGAACAGCGAGCGGCGCGACACGACGGGCGTGGGCGTCTTGCCCTGCGCGGCGGAAAGGAGCGCCTCGTTTATGCGGTCCCAGTCCTTCGGCATGCCGCTTCGTCCCGGGAAACGCTATTCTTCGACGCTGACCTGGCGGTACGTGATGCCGCAGGAGTCGAAGATCCGGCGCGATATCTGGTTTCCGAGCGTGCCGTCGTACTTGTTATCGAGGTAGACGACCTCGCCGATGCCAACCTGCACGAGGATCTTCGCGCATTCGTGGCAGGGGAACAGCGTCACGTACACGGTGGCGTCTTTCATGTCCTTCAGCGAGCCGCGGTAGTTGAGGACGGCGTTGGCCTCGGCATGCACGACGTAGCTGTGCTTGTCGTTGAGGGGGTCGTCGTCGGTCCCCCACGGGAAGTCGTCGTCGTTGAGCGCCGAGGGCGTCCCGTTGTATCCGACCGAGAGTATGCGGTGGTTCGTGTCGGCTATGCACGCGCCCACTTGCGTGTTGGGGTCCTTGCTCCTGAGCTGGGCCGCGATCGCGACCTTCATGAAGAACTCGTCCCACGTGATGACGTCGTCACGTTTATCGGGCATCGGTGTCCCTTTCTCGATGTTCGTAGCAGGTCGAAGCGCGACCTTCGCGGTTCACATGGTAAATGATAATACGTTCTCGCGCGGCGGAGCAGCCCCATGAGCTGCCCGTATTCCCTCTTCTGAAATTGATAGGGACAAATGCGTTGACTCCATCGTGTCGAAGTGCCAGAAGCGATGGCTACGCGCGAAGCGGAGGACCTCATGTACTGCATGAGCTTGCCGGACAGGTGGCTGCCGCCGTCCACGCGCTCTAGATGCGCGTGGGAAAGACGAGATGGCACGATACCCACGGCCCCTCGTGTCAAAATGAACCGATACCCACGGCCCCTCGTGTCAACGCGGGGACGCGTGGCGGCGCCCAGCCGCCCAGATGTTCAGGCAGCTCATACACCGATAATAGTTCGTGAATATCTCCACGAAATCGCTACAATAGCGCCGAGTCTCATACCTTCGAGGAGAGGAATTTCGTGGAGAAG
>CACZQA010000324.1 GCA_902783175.1 uncultured Coriobacteriaceae bacterium | reverse complement strand
TGCGCCAGCGCATCGAGGACCTGCTCGGCATCGAGCTCTACGACATCTACGGCCTGACCGAGATCTACGGCCCCGGCATCGGTATCAGCTGTCAGGAAAGCGACGCCATGCACGTGTGGAGCGATTTCCTGTATCTCGAGGTCATCGACCCCAAGACCGGCGAGCTTGTGCCCGATGGCGAGCCGGGCGAAATCGTCCTCACCACGCTGCAGAAAGAGGGCGCGCCGCTCATCCGCTTCCGCACGCATGACCTGAGCCGCGTTGTCTGCGGCGAGTGCCCCTGCGGCCATAACGAGCATCCGCGGATCGGGCATATCATGGGGCGCAGCGACGACATGATGAAGATTCATGGCGTCAACGTCTTCCCCAAGCAGATCGAGGAGGTGCTCGAACTGTTCCCGCAGCTCTCGAGCGAGTACCAGATTCGCCTGTCGCACCTCGAGGGACGCGATACCATGCGCATTTACGTCGAAACCGACGGTACTCAGGACTTCCTCGCGCTGGCAGGACAGATTGCTGCGGAGGTAAAGAGCCACATCGGCTTCACGCCGCTTGTGAAGGTCGTGGAAAATGGCCTGCTGCCGCGCTCTACCAAGAAGTCGAAGCGCGTTATCGACGAGCGCGAGTAGAAGCCAGAGCAAGGCGCTGAGCTGCGAGCAAGACGATAGTACATATAGTGTGACGCGAAGAGGGGCGTGGCGATGCTGCGCCCCTTTTCGCTGCGCGAGAACCGTGGCAGTGCCACGCATCCCACGTCCCCTGCGCGAGAACCGTGGCAGTGCCACGCATCCGGCGCATGCGGGGAGCGCGGAGTACCCCTATGCGCCCCCATCCCGGCTTGGCGGGTGGATGAACCCCTCACAAATACGCCATGAATCGTGCAATTACGACAAGCGAGGCGAGTCATCCCTAGGCGTTCCTATCATGTGAAATGCATACCTGGCTCTTTGGGAGAGCTGCGCCGCAAACGCGGCGGGTACGAACGAAAGGTGGGGGTCATCATGAAAGGGATGAGAACAAGTTCGCAAAAGCGGCGGGCGTCCGCCGCAAGAAAGACGCTGGCGGCGCTGTTGTTGTCGGCGATCATGTGCTTCTACGGAGTCCCGGTTGCCGCTATCGGCGAAAGCGTTGCCAGCGCGAGCAACGCGGGGACCCTCGAGCAGGCAGGCGGATCCATCCAGGACTCGCTCACGCTCGACGCCGGCAAGAGCAGCGGCACGCTGTTCTCCAGCACCCACGGCACCGAGTACTACAAGTGGGTTTCGAGCGACCCGTCCATCGCGGTCGCCGACATCGTGGAAAGCGGCAAGATGGCCGACGACGGCTCGTCGTACACGGTGCTCTACAAGTACTCCATCACCGCAGGCCTGAAGGGCGGCACGACCACCGTTAAGCTCGTCAACAAGGCCTCCGGCGTCACGGACGCCGTCTACAACGTGAGCGTGAATCCCCGCACGTACGTGCTCACGCTCGACGCGAACGGCGCAGATGCTGCTGCGAAGACTTTGAAGGTCACCAGCGGGACGACGGTCTCGCTGTCCGACTACGCGGTGAGCCGAGACGGCTACACCCTCGTCGGCTGGTCTGCTAACGCGAGCGCTGACCCCACCAGCGCAGGCGTCTACAAGTCCACCTATGAGTACGCGGGCGCGGGGAACACGACCCTCTACGCCATCTGGTCCAAAAACGAAGCTACCTCTCCCAAAGCAGCTGAAAATAATCAGACGGATGTTCAGGAACCTGAAGACAGTGCGGAGTATCCGGCAGCGGAGCTCGACTCCGAGGCCGACGGCGTGACGGTTCACGTATCCGCCCCAGCGGGCGCGCTGCCCGAAGGCGTCCAGCTGCAGACCGCCGCGGTCTACTCCGGCGCGGTGACTTATGCCATTGAACAGAGCGCGAACGCCGATGGCAAAGAAGTCAGCAGCCTCAAGGCAATCGACGTCACGCTGACCGACAAGGACGGCAACGAGATTCAGCCCAACGAGAAGGTCGTCGTCACGTTTGGCAACACGGGCGTGCAAGGCGAGCAAATTAATGTCTACCACATGGATAGCGAAGCTTCCGCTCCCGAAAAGATCGCCTCCAACGTGAGCGCCGACCCCACGGTCGAGGCAGCTCACTTCTCCATCTACATCGTCTCGGGCGAAACTACTCCGGCGGTTGCCACGTATCAGTTCCTCGACGCCAAGGGCTCGGTCGTATCCGAGCAGAAGGTAAAAGACGGGGAGACGCTGTACGCTCCGACATCCCCCGAGAAATCCGGCGCCAAGTTCATGGGCTGGACGTTGACGAAGGGCGGCGTCACAGCTGACTTCACGCCCGGTTCCGCTTCCGTCAGCAAGACAGAGATCGTTACGGTGTACCCGGTGTTTGCCAGCGCGCACTACGTGCAGTTCATGGACGATCAGGATCGCGTCGCCGTAACCAAGACCGTCGGCACGGGCGAGACGGTGAGCGCCGCCGACGTCACGCTGCCCCTTCCCTCCACGAAGGGCGTCACGGGCTGGTATTCCTCCAAAGAAGCGGCGGAGGCACAGGATGCCGGCAAGCTGGTGACGGAGTACACGTTTTCCAACGATTCCGACCCTGACGTCGTGCTGTGGCCCCATATCGAAGAGGGCCATTACGTCACGTTCGACGCGCATGGCGGCAGCTACACCAAGCCGCAGTTCGTACTCAACGGCAAGTCCGCCACCAAGCCGAGCGACCCGACGCGCATGGGCTACAAGTTTATCGGCTGGAGCACGAGTGCGACGGAGCGGAACCTCTACAACTTCGACAGCCCTGTGAACGACGCCGTCACTCTGCATGCGTGGTGGGAAGCGCAGGAGACGACGTACACTGTGGTCATCTGGAAGCAGTCCGTCAACGACAGCAAGGATGCCAGCGACGAGGAAAAGACATACGACTTTGCCGAGTCGCACAGCGAGAAGGCAACGAGCGGTTCCGAAGTTTCCCCCAGCGAGGACTACACGGACAAGGACTACACGGGCTTCAGCCTCAACAGCGATCTGACCGATTCAGATGTTAAGGTGAAAGGCGACGGAACCACGGTCGTCAACGTGTACTACGATCGTCAGCTGCGCACGATCAACTTTTGGGTTAAAGATGGCAGGCATTGGACCTGGGGCGGCTGGGTTACTGATTGGAAGATTGACCAGACGATGACAGGGCTCTACGGCCAATCGCTCGCTCAGAACGGCTACACCTGGCCGAGTAAGATCGAGTGGTCTACCGCGCAGGGTGATATTTTCGGATTCATCGGGTACTTCCTCGACTCGAAC
>CACZQA010000323.1 GCA_902783175.1 uncultured Coriobacteriaceae bacterium | reverse complement strand
TTGATGCCGAACTGCTTTTCCGAATAACCGTGCTCCTGCTGGCACGCGAGCACGCATGCCTCGCAGCCGGTGCAGTAGTTGACGTCGATCAGGATTCCTTGAATAGCCATCTTCTTTCGCTCCTTCCCGCTAGTCTTCGGCCTTGTAGATCTTGCACATCATGGCCTTGTAGTTAGAGCCAAAGCCCGATACGCCGGCGTCGAAGGGGACGAGGTTGTTGATGTTGGATTCCAACACGCCGAACAGCCCCTTCTTCTCGTCCTCGACGTTCTCCTCCGCCTGGTCCTTGCGCTCGGGGAACCACCAGCCGTGGTCGCACTGCATGACGCGCGGGTCGTAGGTCGGGTCGAACGCAGCGCGGTACTTGCAGCGGCCGTGCTTGTTCTCGAGCCACATCCAGTCGCCTTCGGCAATGCCATGCTTGGCTGCCGTGTCGGGATGGAGGTGGCACAGCGGGTCGGGGTGCAGTGCGCGGAGCTTGGCGATCTGGCGCTGCTCGGAGTGGAAGAAGTGCGGGACACGCTGGCCGGAGGTGACGATGTAGGGGTACTCTGCGACGTCTTCGGGAGCGGAGTACGGGCTTTCCACCGGTTCGACGTAGCTCGGCAGCGGATCGAGTCCAGACCAGGCCGTGTGATGGAACACCATCGAGTAGACCTCGGCGCGGCCGGTCTCGGTCTGGAAACCGGGTTTGCCGTCGTCGCGCAGGTCGCCCGTCTCGTACTTGCGGTACTTGAACTCGGGATACTTCCAGACGCTCTCCTTGAGCTCTTCCCAGGTAAAGCCGCCGTCCTCGAGGGCGTAGTCCCACATCTCCTCGACCGTGTCCCACGGCCAGGCGATGTCGGCGTTCTCGGGCCTGATGGCCTCAACGAGGCGCTTGCCCAGCTCGAGGAAGATGGTGTTGTCGGGCTTCGTGTCGCCCACGGGCTCGATGGCCTTGGTGATGCTGCTGATGCGGTACGGGTTCAGGCCGCCAAAACCGTTGCGCTCGGAGTAGGTCGAGGCAGGCAGGACCACGTCGGCGAGCGCCATCATGGTCGGCGTCATGAACAGGTCCTCGACGACGACGAACTCGAGCTGCTTGTACCATTCGAGCTGCTTTTCGGCCTGGGCTCCCATCGTGGCAAGGAAGTTGTTGGTGGCAAAGTACGCCGCCCTGATGGGATGACCGCCGTTTTGCCACTGCTCGATCGTCGCGTTGGACGACATGTTCTTGAAGCCGACGGCAAACATGGGATAGCGCTCGATGCCGATGCGCTTCTTCTGCTCTTCTTCCGTGAGGAGCTCGTCGTAGCCCCACGTGCCGGTCCAGTTAGGCTGCTCGATACCCCAGCAGGCACGTCCGATGACATTGCCGCCCGGCACATCCAGATTGCCGGTGATGGTCCACATGGCAACGAGTGCATGCGCCGCCTGCTGGCCGCCGGTCTGCTGGTCGAGCGCGACGCCCCATTGGATTGCCGCGGGCTTGGAGGTTGCGTACGTGCGCGCGACGCGGACGATGTCCTCCTTCGAGACCCAGCATCTCTCCGCGAGCTCGTCCAGGTCGTATTCCTTGACGCGCTCGCACACCGCATCGAGGCCGTAGACCCACTTGTCGCAGAAGTCCTGGTCGTACAGGCCCTCGTCGCAGATGACCTTGAGCATTGCCATGGCGAGCGCGCCGTCGCCGCCAGGGCGCACGCGCAGCCAGTCCTCGCCAGCGCGAGCGGCAATCCAGGTGAGGTTGGGGTCGACGACGGCGACCTTCATTCCGCGCTTCATCAGATCGATGATCCAGTGACCGTAGAAGCCGTCGGCGTTCGCGTAGAAGGGCTGGTGTCCCCAGATGATGCAGTATTCCGGAACGGTGTAGCGCGGGTCGTCATAGCGCTTGGGAAAGAACTGCGAGCAGTCCATCACGCATGCGTCGCCGATCATGCACGCCATAGATGCGATGCGCGGCAGGTAGCAGGAGTTGCCTGCAAAGTACGGAACGCCCTCGTTGGGCGAGCCGATGCTCGCGTTCAGTCGCGTGATCTGGTGGATGTCGCGGCCCGTCCCCTGGCAGCATGCGATCTTGTCGGAGCCGTAAGTGTCGGAGATGCGCTTGAACTCCTTGACGATGATGTCATATGCCTCGTCCCAGGAGATCTCGACGAACTTGTCCTTGCCCCTGTCCTCGCGGGCGCGCTTCATGGGATGGAGCAGACGGTCCTTGTGATACACGTAATCCGGTATGCACAGGCACCTGCTGCACAGACGACCCTGGTTGTACGGGTCTTCGGGATCGCCCTCGACTTTGACGAGCTTGCCGTCTTTGACATATGACAGGATGCCGCAGACGTTATGACATCCCGGAGCCGAACGGGCGGTGCTCCTGATTACCGTCATCCCGTCCTCTTCCCATGTCCAAGGGACATCGGGAGTCTCGGCGCAGGGTGCGGGCTCGATGCCGTAATCGGATTTCTTCGGAAGACGGCTCCCGCGCTTGTACTGGCCAGGAACATACGTTGCCTCTGCCATTCCTTGCCTCCTCTTGATCGATCTCTCTCGTCCGCCGACGCACCTGCGCCGGCTCTTGCGATTCACTGCTGTGCATCGACTCGACCGAAGAATCGAACCAGTCGCCATCGCCAAATCGTCTGGCAACGACATTAGGGGGCGGTGCGGGGTAGCTCCCCCGCACATGAGATGAGGGTTTGCAAATCAGCACATCAGACGTACCCAAATGACCCTCTCAGCCCATTGGTATGACTCCCCCACCTGCGCTTTTACCAAAATGTGCGAGGAGGCCGATGACACGAGGGGCCGTGGGTATCGTGCCAGTTTGGGACGGAGGGACACCCCGGCGCCGGCTTCGGCTCCGGTGGCGGCGCCGGCTTCGACGCCGTCCGCGTGACAGATCGGCGAGCTCCTGGCCATATACGTGACAGACCGGTCGGGCTCTGGCCAAATATGGTCAGCAGCTCTCCGGTTTGTCACGTATATCGCCAATGCGTCGCCGGTCTGTCACGACCACAGCCGCAGCCACGCAGACAGCACGAAGGACCGGGG
>CACZQA010000322.1 GCA_902783175.1 uncultured Coriobacteriaceae bacterium | reverse complement strand
TAGGAGCCGAGGTGGGCGATTGGTCGCCTGCATGCCGTGAGGAGCTCTACATGTTTCCCAAGATGACGTCGTCGAGGTAGCGCTCGGCGAGCTCTCTTGCCCGGTACAGCGTTTCAAGCGGAGTCGGTTCGCGGCCAGCATAGAGGTAGCGGGGGAAGAAGCGTGTCAGGTGCAAGGTGGGCACGGGGTCAAGGGACGCGAGCCACCGTGCTTCTTGCTCGAGTTGTGTGGAATCGTCGTTGAGGCCGGGGATGAGAAGCGTCGTGACCTCGACATGACTTGACGCGTTGGCACGCGCGATTGTTGCCTTGGCCTGCTCGAGCGTACCTCCGCACACGTCGTAGACGTCTTGGGAGAAGCCCTTGAGGTCGATGTTGAACGCGTCGATGAAGGGCAGCAGCTCCTCGAGCTTCTCGGGCGCGATGAGCCCGTTGGTCACGACGACGTTCTTGAGCCCGCGTGCGTGCACGACGCGGGCGCATTCAAGCACGTCGCGCCAGCGGTAAAACGGCTCGTTGTACGTGTAGGCGACGCCAATGTTTCCCCGGTCCAAACAGCTTTCGGCTAGGTCCGCCACCTGCTCGGGGGTGAGTTCGCGCACGGGCAGGCGCGCGGGGTCAGACGGCTGGGCTATCTCGTGGTTCTGGCACCAGGGGCAGTGCATGGTGCATCCATACGAGCCGATGGAAAGAATGGTCGAGCCGGGGTGAAAGCGTGCGAGCGGCTTCTTCTCGATTGGGTCGAGTGCGAGCGAGGTAATCTTCATTCGTGACGCACCACCTCGAAGCGCTGCAGCTCACAGCTCTCGTAGGCGGCGATGCCAGCTTTGTGTTTTGCGATGGAGATCTGCTGCTCGACCGTGTCGACACCGTCGAGGTTGGGGAGCAGCAGCCCGCGACGGTAGCCGTTCGTCACGATGACGCCGTAGCGTCTCACATCAAGCTCGTCGGGTGACTCTATGCGCTCGGCGGGACTCAAAACGTCCACGCTGATGTTCAGGTAGGGCAGTTCGTCAGGCTGAATAGGGTCGAAGCGCGGGTCTTTGCTGCAGGCGGATATCGCGTTGTGCAAAATCTCTTCTGCAATGTTTCCGTAGGCGGCGCCGATGGTCCCTATACAGCCGCGCAGCTTGCCGTTCTCGTGGATCGACACGAAAGTGCCGGCCCTCTTGGTCAGCATCTCGTCAGGCAGCCCCTCGGGCAGTTCCGGTTCCTCTCCGCGCACATACGTCTCGATTGTTCTACGCGCGAGCGCAACATATGCATCCTCATGTGTGCGCTGCCCATCCACCTCTTGTCTGCGCTGCTGTTGCAGCAGCTCGCCGAAATTGCGGGATCGGTCGACGCCGGTGGGCAGGTAGCTTGCCACGGCGTAGCCCACGCCAAACGGCCCCTCGTATGAGAGCAGCTCGGAGCGGACTGCCTTGCGGTCGAGCGCACCGGCCATGATCTGGAACGAGCGCGTGCCGCAATCGCCGATCTTATCCAGGAAGCTGTCCTCGAACGTGAGGAAGCGCATGAAGTCGCCCGTTGCCATGGCAGCCGTGATCTGCTCGTCGTATACGGGCCCTTCGGGCGTGTAGCCATAGGGACCGTCTTCGACGAGCGTGTGGGAGAGGTCTCCGCTCGCGACAAAGACTGCCTTGCGGCCCAGCTTTTCGACGCATTCGTTGATGAGCTGGCCAAACTGGTAGTGCTTGATGCTGTCGAATCCCGAAAGACCGATGCGCACCGCACGGTAGTCGGTGTAGAACTTGTCGATAAACCACAGCGGGATGTACGTTGCATGGTCGAGCGCGGCATCGCGCTCGCCAGCCGTTCCCGCCGGAAACCCCTGCCTCTCGGCTTCTGCGCAGAGCGCGGATACAAACTCGGTGTCGTAATCCACCGCGAGCGTGGTGTCGTATGCGCGGAACTGTGAGAGGTCGCCCGATGCACGCGTGCCGGGAGAGATGTGGAACCAGTCGCGGTAGGCGGGCGCATGGGGCGAGGTCACGATAACGAGCTCGGGCTCGATTGCGGCGATGCGGCGTGCGACCTCGTCGTAGGCGTCGATGGTCTGCTGAATCTTCACCTCGCGGCCATGGCCGACGGCGGGGATGATGAGCGGCGGATGAGGAACGATAAACGCGGCTTCGATACTCATGGTTGACCTCCCGAACCGAACAAGACGGTACGGTTCCATCCTAGCGCGCGTGCGACAGTGCGCGGGCACATTTCCGGGTCAGGATGCCACGAAGAATCGACGCACGATCGCCCCGATCAAGCGCATGGCATATACAAGAGAGGGCTACTTGGGATCTTTGGGGATGTGCCATCTGCCCGTGTCGAGCGTGGGCAGCGTCGCGACCGTCTGCTTCTGGAACAGCGCACCGTCTTCGGTGGCGATGTTCTTGCCGGTGCGCGCCTCGTAGTAGGTGACGAAGACGCCCTGCAACGTCGCGATGATGGGGATGGACAGCAGCATGCCCGCCACGCCGCCAAGCGCGCCGCCGATGAGGATGGCGATGAGGATGAGCGCTGGGTGGACGTTGACAGAACTTTTCATGAGCTTAGGCGAGATGATGTTGCCGACGACGTTGGTGATGATGACGTTGACCACGATGGAGCCGATGCACACGAGCGGCGAGACGAACAGTGCGACGACGGCAACAATCACGGCAGACACCATGGGGCCAATGTAGGGCACGAAGTAGGCGATGCCGCAGAGAAAGCCGAGCATGCCGGAATACGGGATGCCCATGATCCAGAAGACGACTCCGCTGCATACGCCGGTGATGACGGCGCAGACGAGTGTGGACTTTGCCCATCCGTAGACCGCGTTGCGGAACGCGTCCGCGAAGATGTCGATGTCGTCTTGGTACTTGTCGGCGAACAGCGACCTGACCTCGCGCGATATTTTGGGGAGGTCGAGCAAGATCCAGAATGCGCACACGAACGAGATGAAGCCGATGACGACGACGTTGCCAATGCCGACGATGCTTCCGACGAGGCCGTCGGCGAGGGTGCTGGCAAGCTTCGTGCCCTGGTTGCGGATCCAGTTGCTCGCGTCGTCGAGCAGCTCTGAGATGGTGAAGCCCCCGATGGTCGTATCTTCATCGAAGTTAGATGATATCCAGGTGTGGAGTTCCGAGATATGGCTTGGCAGCGCGCCGATGAAGTTCGAGATCTGCGTCACGAGCGCCGGGATAAACGCGAGCACGCACCCGATGATGATCGCCGAGACGACCACGAAGCAGATGGTAGTGCCGAGCGCGCGCGGGATGCCGTGGTGCTCCATGCGGTTGACGAGGCCGTGCAGCAGAAAGACCGCAAGTGCGGTGACGACGATGGTGGCGACGGCTTGCCACAGGATGTTGCAGATGTAGAGCACAACGCCGGCGAGGATGCAGAAGCCGACGAGCGTCCAGGTCTTGTAGGCGCGACCCTTCCACTTGTAGTACTTGTCTTGTTTGTCTGCTTCCAAGGGAATCCTAAGTGTATCTGGCGGAGGAGGAGGGATTCGAACCCTCGTACCCGGGGATACCGGGTAAACGGTTTTCGAGACCGCCGCATTCAACCACTCTGCCACCCCTCCGCGAGGCAGCCCAGTCGGGCGTGAGCATGATTATAACGCAGGCAGCACCAAGAAGTGCCGACTTCTTTTTGCCATTGCAAATACCTTCTGACATGCGGGTCAATCGGCCCTTTCGTCTGATAGGTGGGCTTGCCGGGGCGCCTGGAGCGCGCTTTGGTGGGTATACTTTGCTGCTGAACAAGTTGCACGTACCGCTGACCAACAGGAGGCCGCATGGCTGATCAGGAAAACCTCGAGCTCGACGAGGTCCTCGAGAAAATCACCTTCTACTGCTTCGATGAGGCGCGTAAGAAAATCGAGGCGGGAGAGGAATGCGTCCCGTTCACGTGCGTGGTGTCCGGCGAGCAGATGTTCGTCGAGAGCTACCCGGGCGAGGATGTGACGATGTGCCGCAAAAACGCCGAGGCCAATGTCAAGTCCTCGAGCAGCTTTTCGAGCTGCTACGCGTTTTGTTACGACGGCTTTCTGATGACCGACGACGGGCAGCTCGACGCCATTTTGGTCGAGTGCGCCCAGAGGGACATGGAGAGCTCCTACATCATCGGGCTGCTGTACGAGAAGGAAGGCGACCAGCTGCAGTTTGCCGAGACGCCGGCGTTTATCCAGGCGGGCGAGACGTTCTACGATGCCGCCGCGGTCCAGGCTGCGGAGGAGCAGGAGCGCGTTCTCGGGACGGACGCCGATGAGATGTCCGCTGCCCAGCAGGCCATCAACAGCCACCTCAACATGGGGGCAGACGAGGAGTAACCATGCCCATCGAAGTCGATTGGCGCCAGGCGTGGATCGACGCGCAGAAAGCGCGGCGCCGCGCTGACGATTCCGCATACTGGGACAAGCGCGCCCCGAGCTTTGCCAAGACCTGCGGGACCTCGCCGTATGCGCGCACGTTCATCGAGCGCGCGCAGCTGGAGGGGGGCGAGACCGTGTTCGACATGGGGTGCGGTTCCGGCACGCTTGCCGTTCCGCTCGCCCTGGCCGGTCACGAGGTGTATGCCGCTGACTTTTCTCCCGCGATGATCGAGCTCATGATGCGCAGGGCGCGCGTGGAGGGCGTCGAGGAGCTCATCCACCCAATCGAGATGTCGTGGGATGAAGAATGGAAGGCGGCACCTGTGTGCGACGTGGCGTTTGCCTCGCGCTCGATCGCCACGCAAGATATGGCGGCCGCCCTTCTCAAACTTGACGCGCATGCTCGCCGCCGCGTGTGCATCACGCTTGCCACCGACACCTCGCCGCGCGCCGACGAGGTGCTGCTTAGGGCGGTGGGGCGTACCAAGGACTACGCGTCCGACTACGTGTACGGGATGAACATCCTGTGGCAGCTCGGGTTCCAGCCGGACTTGAGCTACATCCGCAGCAAGCGTGCGAGCGACTTCACGAGCTTCGAGGAAGCCATTGACACGACGTGCGAGATCATCGAGGCGACTCCAGAAGAACGCGACCGGCTGATCGAGTACTCGCGCGCGCATCTCCACGAGGGCGTGAACGAGCAGGGCGAGGCGGTGTGGAGCTACGACCACGTACGCGTGACGTCGTGGGCTTTTATATCTTGGGAAAATAGCCCTGTTTACGTGAAATGACGCTTGAGGGCGATTGTTTTTATGGCATAATGTGCAAACTGCTTGTCCCCATCGTCTAGCGGTCTTGGACGCCGCCCCTTCAAGGCGGAGATCGCGGGTTCGAATCCCGCTGGGGGCACCATCAACTGCAAGAAGAGCCGTCATGAATCCATGGCGGCTCTTTTCATTATGATAGAGACCCGCCCAAGAGCAGGCGGCGTTGATTCGAGGAGTAGTCATGGAACCTGTTTGCACAGTCGAGAACGTGAAAGAGGCGGCAGAGGTCATTCGCGCCGCCACACCGGGATTCAAGCCGAGCGTGGCACTGGTGCTCGGGTCCGGGTTGGGCGGGTTGGCGGACGCCATCGAAAGCCCGACGGTCGTCGACTACCGTGATGTGCCGCATATGGCCAAGTCCACTGCCCCGATGCACAAGGGGCAGTTCGTCATCGGCACCCTCGAAGGAAAGCAGGTCATCTGCATGCAGGGGCGTCTGCACGCCTACGAGGGCTGGAGCGCCGACCAGATTGCCTTTCCCGTCTACGTCATGCACGAGCTCGGTGCCGAGGTGCTCGTCGTCACCAACGCCGCCGGCGGGGTGGACGCGTCGTACGGCATCGGCGACCTCATGATCATCGAAGACCAGGTCAACCTGCTCGGCATGGACCCGTGCATCGGGCCCGACCAGCCGGACCTGCGCCCCCGCTTCTTCGACATGACCAACGCATACGACCCCGAGCTGCGCGCGTCTGCCGACGCCGCTGCCCGCGAGCTCGGCATTTCCGTGCAACACGGCGTGTATGCCGCCGAGCCCGGCCCCTCGTTCGAGACGCCAGCAGAGATCCGCGCGTATCGCGCGATGGGCATCGACGCCATCGGCATGTCCACGGTGCTCGAGGTCATCGCCGCGCGCTCCTGCGCGATGCGCGTGCTTGGCATCTCGCTCATCTCGAACCCTGCGGCCGGTGTCTGCGACGAACCGCTGCAGATGGACGACGTAGCCAAGGCAGCTGCCGCGGCGGCGGACAAGATCGAGGCGCTCGTCGTGAAAGTTATCGGGACGCTGTAGAGGTTATCACGGTTCGGTAACGGCACCCGTTCCCTGAAAAACAGGGCGGGGCAGTCCATTAGCATGGCGAATAGCTATAATCGAGTCGAGAGCAGTGCCGCGCTCTCGGACTTCTGTGTTGAAGGAGGTGCGCACGTATGATCAAGGTCAACATCGAGTCCCTTGTCGTCGGTATTATGCCCATGCCTTCTGTGATCACGCTGAGGCCTGCTGAGGTGCGCGACGATATCCCTCGAGACAATGTGCTGCCCATCTGGATCGGATCGATGGAATCCTCTTCCATCGCCGCGTCGCTTGGCAGCAACACGCACGAGCGCCCGCTCACGCACAAGCTCATGAGTGACGTCATCACGGCAATGGGCGGCTCGGTCAGCCGCGTCGTCATCGACCGCGTAGAGGGTACGACGTTTTTCTCGACAATCTACCTGCGCTTGGCAAACGGCATGTTCACGCGCATCGATGCGCGTCCGAGCGACGCCATCGCGCTGGCGGTCCGCTCCAAGGCGCCGCTGTTCGTGGAAGAGACCGTGTTCCAGTCCGCAGGGTGCCCGCGTTCGTTCAGGCCGGGGCAAGACGACCAGATCGTCATCGAGGAGTTCGACAAGTTCATCGAAAGCGTCAATCCAGAAGATTTCATCACTCACGAAGGTCATGGCGATTCCAAGTAACAATCGCATGTCAGGGCGTGTATAGTGAAACCATAAGAGAGCCTGCTCGTGGTCACCGCGCCGAGCCGGCTCTCTTGCTTTTTGGGCGCGTCAGCAGCGGAAACCTCGTCTGATCCTTCTTGGAAGGTACGATAAACCGCCAGCCCGTAGTATGCTTGTCAAACGATTGTGTTTGGGATGTGTTGGCGTTCGCGCGGGGAGAGGCGCAATGAGGGCAGAAGAGGAAGATTATCTGACTGGCTTGCCCGCGCGGCGCGGCTTTGTCCGCTGCTTTGGCCAGCTTCCCGCCGATTCGCGGGTCACGATTTTTTACATCGACCTCGACAACTTCAAGACCGTGAACGATGTGTACGGGCACAACGTGGGCGATAACGTGCTGCGTTCGGTTGCCCGCCTGTTCGCGCACCGGCCCGACATCGCGTTTGCCGCGCGCATGGGCGGAGACGAGTTCGCGCTCGTCTCGACGACGATTCTGCAGCGCGCGCAGGCAGAGCATCTCATGGGTGGCCTGTTCGCGAGCATCAGGGGATTGCAAGAAGCGGACGAGGCCTTTGGCGTCATCACGATCAGCGCCGGCATCCTGCTGAACACGCCTGCCTCAACCGAGCTTGAGACCCTGCTGCGTCAGGGCGATGCCGCGATGTACGAGGCAAAGCGCAAGGGCAAGAACTGCTACGTGTTCTACGAAGATGTCGAGGAACGTGTGCGCGTCGAGCACGAGATGATCGAAGAAGTGGTCTCTGCACTCGACGAGGAGCGCTTCGAGATGCTGATGCAGCCCGTCCTCGACATCGCGACGGGCAAGGCGGTCCAGACGGAGGTGCACTTTGTCTGGCAGTTTCGCGATGGGGAGAAGTACTACGCGCACCAGTTCAGGGCGGTGATGGAGCGCAACGGCTTTATCCGCAGCCTCGACCTGCGGCTGTTCGAACAACTCTGCCGCGCAATCGCGCAGAACCGCGAGCTGGTCGAGGGCATGCCGCGCTTCAGCCTGATCTTCTCGGCGCAGTCGCTGTTCGACGACAGGATCTGCGAGACGCTGATGGAGATAATCCGCCGGCATGGGCTCTCTCCAGAGATGTTCGACTGCGCGCTGTACGAGACTATTTTCGGGCGGCGCGAAGTGCAGACGATTATCGAGCGGACGCACGAGCTCGACGAACTTGGCTTCAGCATCTCGCTCTGCGCGTTTGGAGAGACCTTCCACAGTACCAAGTACCTGCGGGAACTCCCCGTGGAGATTCTCAAGATCTATCCCGAGTACTACAAGACGCTTCTGGCGGGTGACGAGAAGGACAGGGGGCTGCTGCGGCTGATCATCGGATCCATGGCGTCGCTGGGCACCTATGTCTCATGCGGCGAGCTCGACGATGCGGAATCGATTCTCGTGCTGCAAGACATGGGGTGCCGTGGCTGCGAGGGGCCGGCGGTCGTTCCGCCAACAACGCTCGACCAGTACAAGGGGCAACTCGCGCTCGGCCAGAAGCGTCTGGCGAATTTCGTGCTCTGAGAGCACTGCACCTCGCGCGCTACTCCGCGCGCTGCGCGAAAAGTGTGGCAGTGCCACGTTTCCCGTGCATAAAACGCCGGATGTGTTGCAGTGCCACGGTTCTCGCGCAAGGGGGGCTGCGCATTCAACGTTATGAGGGGC
>CACZQA010000321.1 GCA_902783175.1 uncultured Coriobacteriaceae bacterium | reverse complement strand
GTATCTGGGCGTCGAAGGCGGGCTCGTCATCGTGGTTGCCGACGACCCCGGCCCCATCTCGAGCCAGACCGAGCAGGACACCCGCGCTTTCGGGCGCTTCTCCAAGGTTCCCGTGCTCGACCCCGCCTCACCAGGCGAGGCCTATGGCATGGTGCAAGATGCCTTCGAGCTGTCGGAGAAATACCACACGCCCGTCTTCCTGCGACCGACCACGCGCGTGTGCCACGCCTGCGGCACGGTCAAGACGCGCGGTGGCGTCGCCGATTGCGGTGCGCAGTTCGCAAACCCCGACAAGTCGGATGACGACGCGAGCTGGGGCGCGCACAAGCCCGCGGGCTTCGTGAAGGACACCCAGCGCTGGGTCGTCTTCCCGCGCACGAGCTATCTCAATCACGGCAAGGTCGAGCGCCGCGCGACGGAGATTGCAAAGCATCTGGCAGAGACGGGCTATCGTCACAACCGCATCGAGATGAGCGGTGCCGGCCACAAGCAGGCAGTCAACGCCTGGAAAGAGCGCAGCGGCACGCTGCCCCTCGGCATCGCCTGCGGCGGCGTGAGCTACTGCTACGTCATGGAAGCCCTCGACATGGCGGGGCTTTCGCTTCCGGTCATGAAGGTGGCCACCCCCTACCCCTTCCCCGAGCAGCTCGCCGCGGAATTCTTCGAAGCCGTGGACGAGGTACTCGTCGTCGAGGAGCTCGACCCCGTCATCGAGCGCGAGCTCGTCTTCTTGTGCGGCAAGACCGGCGCGCACCATGCCATCCACGGCAAGCTCGACGGCACCTTCGCCTACGCCGGCGAGCAAAGCGTCGAGGCGATTCGCGCCGCGCTCGAGCCGCTGGCCGGCCGCATGGGCCTTGCGATGCAGCCCCTCGAGACGCCCGCGTTTGCCGAGGCGCCGCGCCCCGAGCTGCCCCCGCGCCCGCCAGTACTGTGCGCCGGGTGCCCGCACCGCGCGAGCTTCTACGCCGTCAAACGTGCCGTCGGGCGCAAGAAGGCCGTGTTCTGCGGCGACATCGGTTGCTACACGCTCGGCAACGCGCAGCCGCTCGACATGGTCGACACCTGTCTGTGCATGGGTGCCGGCATCACCGTGCCGCAGGGCATCGAGACCATCGACGACGACACGATCGCGTTTGGCTTCGTGGGCGACTCGACGTTTTTTGCCAGCGGCATCACCGGCGTGGTCAACGCCGTGTACAACCAGCACGACATCATCGTGTGCATCCTCGACAACTCGACGACGGCCATGACCGGCCACCAGCCGCACCCCGGCACGGGGCGCACCATGATGGGCGTGGACGGCTCGGCGCTCAGCATCCCGCGCATTCTCGATGCGCTCGACGTGCCCAACGTGACCGTCGACCCGCTCGACTTCGACGCGGCGCGTGCCGCCGTCAAAGACGCCATGGGCATGACCGGCGTGCGCGCCATCATCTTCAAATCGCCGTGCATCTACGTGAGCAAGCCCGTCCACCCGCCGGTCGAATTCAGCCTGGACGCCTGCACGGACTGCCGCGCCTGCATCACGCAGATCGGCTGCCCGGCGCTCGTCGTCGAAGACGGGCACGTCGCCGTGGACAGCTCGCTGTGCTACGGCTGCGAGCTCTGCTGCAAGATCTGCCCCACTGGCGCGCTGCACGAAGGGAGGCAGTCATGAGCAAAGAGGCCTTGAACTGCGTCATCTGCGGCGTGGGCGGGCAGGGCAACGTCCTTGCCTCGCGTCTGATCGCCCAGGTACTACTCGACCGCAACGAGCACGTGAAGACCGCCGAGACCATCGGCATGGCGCAGCGCGGCGGCTCTGTTGCGAGCCACGTGCGCGGCGGACGCCCGCACTCCCCGCTCGTGCCCAAGCATGCGGCAGACGTCCTCATCGCCTTCGAGCCCGGCGAGGCCGTGCGGTGCATCGACTTCGTGGCGGCGCACGGCACAATCGTCGTCAACACGCAGGCTTCGCAGCCGCCCATGGCCGCGCTCTCCGGCATCGCCTACGACGGGCATGCCGAGCTCGACTACCTGCGCTCGCTCGAGGGCATCAACGTAATCGAGGTCGACGGTGAGAGCATCTGCGCGCAGGCGGGTTCTGCGAAGTGCCTGAACAT
>CACZQA010000320.1 GCA_902783175.1 uncultured Coriobacteriaceae bacterium | reverse complement strand
CCGCGTCCCCACCGGCCGCGCCAACATCACGGAACGGCCGGCGCGCGAGCGCAAGCACGACTTTTTGTGCACCGAAAACGAGATGAGCCTCGAGGAGATCGAGCAGGAGTGCGGCCGCTGCCTGCGCTGCGACCATTACGGCTGCGGCAATCTCGAAGGAGGGAGGATCCAGTATGCTTAACCTCACCATCAACGGCCAGGCCGTCACGGCGCGCGAGGGGATGACGATCCTCGCCGCCGCCAGCAAGGCCGGCTTCAAGATCCCCACGCTGTGCTTTCTGCGCGGCGCAAACGCCATCGGCTCGTGCCGCATGTGCTCGGTCGAGCTCGAGGGCCAAGACGCGCTCGTCACGGCCTGCAACACGCAGGCCCAAGACGGCATGCGCATCCTCACCGACTCGCCTCGCGTCATCGCGCAGCGCAAGGGAATCTTGCAGCTGCTCATCGCCGACCACGGGCTGTCCACGACGGACTTCTGCTTCTCGTGCGCCAAAAACGGCGCCTGCCGGCTGCAGGACCTGTGCCGTGACTACGGCGTAACCGAGACCCCCTACCCGCGCGCGGAGAAAAACGAGCCCATCCTCGACAGCAACCCGTTCCTCTCCTACAACGCCAACCTGTGCATCCGCTGCCAGCGCTGCATCGGCGCGTGCAACAAGCTCGCGTGCAACCATACCTTGCGCGCCGGCAACCGCGGCATGCGCACGACTATCCTGGCGCCGTTCGGCGAGGACTGGAAAGCGACAATGTGCGAGTCGTGCGGCAACTGCGCGCAGGCGTGCCCGACGGGCGCCCTCACCGTCAAGCGCCGCCGGCACTACCGCGCCTGGGAGACGCACCGCGTGCGCACCACCTGCCCGCACTGCGGCACGGGCTGCCAGCTCGACCTCATCGTGAAGGACAACCAGATCGTCGACGTCGAGGGCGCCAAAGGTCCCTCCAACAACGGCCTGACCTGCGTCAAGGGCCGTAGCGGAAGCTTCGACTTCATCGACGCGCCCGACCGTCTGCGCACCCCGATGATTCGCAACGAGAAGACCGGCGAGCTCGAGCCCGCGAGCTGGGACGAGGCGCTCGACCTGGTCGCTTCCAGGTTCTCCGAGCTCAAGGCCACCTACGGCGGCAGCGCACTCGCGGCATTCGCCTGCTCGCGTTCCACGAACGAGGACGTCTACATGCTCCAGAAGATGGCGCGCGTGGCGTTTGGCACCAACAACGTCGACAACTGTGCCCGCGTCTGCCACTCCTCCACCGTGTCCGGACTCGCCATCACGCTCGGCTCCGGTGCCATGACCAACACGATCGCCGACATCACGCGCGACGCCGAGACCATCATGCTCGTCGGCTCCAACATCGAGGAGGCGCACCCGGTCATCGGCATGCAGGTTCGCCAGGCAGTCGAGCGCGGCGCGCGCCTCATCGTGGTCGACCCGCGCGACATCTGGCTCTCCTCGAAAGCCGACATACACCTCAAGCTGCGTCCTGGCACCAACGTCGCCTTCGCCAACGGCATGGCGCATGTCATCATCGAGAAGGGGCTCACCGACCAGCAGTTCATCGAGCAGCGCACCGAAGGCTACGAGAAGCTCGCCGAGCTCGTGAAGGACTACACGCCCGAGCGCGTGGCGGAAATCTGCCACATCGACGCCGACGACCTCGTGGCCGCCGCCGAGATGTACGCACGCGCCAAGACCGCCCCGATCATCTACTGCCTGGGCGTGACCGAGCACTCGACCGGCACCGAAGGCGTCATGGGGCTTTCGAACCTCGCTATGCTCACGGGCAAGCTCGGCCGCAAGGGCTGCGGCGTCAACCCCATCCGCGGGCAGAACAACGTGCAGGGCGCCTGCGACATGGGCGCGCAGCCCGTCGACTTCCCCGGCTATCAGAAGCTCGCGCGCCCCGAGGTCAGGGAGAAGTTCGAGAAGGCCTGGGGCGTCGCCTTGCCCAAGGAGCCCGGCATCACCGCGACGGAATGCTTCCCTGCAGCCATCGAGGGCAAAATCAAGGGCATGTTCATCTTTGGCGAGGACCCGGTACGCACCGACGCCGACACGCACCATATCATCCGCGCGCTCGAGAACCTCGAGTTCCTGGTCGTCGACGACCTGTTCTTGACCGAGACCACCAAATACGCCGACGTCGTGCTGCCCGGTCGCAGCTTTGCGGAGAAGGAGGGCACGTTCACCAACACCGAGCGCCGCGTGCAGCGCGTGCGCAAGGCCATCGAGATAGCAGGCGACGAGAAGCTCGACACGTGGATCTTCACGCAGATCATGAACCGCATGGGATACGCGCAGCCCGACCTTACGAGCGCCCAGATCATGGACGAGATTGCCTCGGTCACCCCGTCGTTCGCGGGCATCAGCCACGCGCGCCTCGACAGCAAGGAGGTCCACGGAAACGGCCTGCAGTGGCCATGCACCGGCCCCGACCATCCGGGCACGCCCATCATGCACGTGGGCGAGTTCGCGCGCGGCAAGGGTCTGTTCTCCGCCGCCGAGTACCGCCCGTCTGCGGAGCTGCCCGACGCCGAGTACCCGCTCGTGCTCACCACCGGCCGCATCATCAACCAGTACAACGCCTGCGCGATGACGGCACGCACCGAGGGTCTGAACGAGATCCAGGGCACGTCCTTCATCGAGATCAACACCCAAGACGCGCAGCAGCGCGGCATCGCCGACGGCGACCGCGTCAAGGTCTGGTCGCGACGCGGGCAGATCGAGTCGACCGCGCGTGTCTCCGGCAAGACCTGCGTCGGCGAGACCTGGATGCCGTTCCACTTCCAAGACGGCAACAGCAACTGGCTCACCAACCCGGCGCTCGACGAGATCAGCCACGCGCCGGAATACAAGGTCTGCGCCATCCAGGTGGCAAAGCTCTAGCGGTCTTACGCGCCGCACGGTTGTCAAAGCCGCACGTCATGCGCGATGGGCAGGTCCCACGTGCCGTGACGTGCGGCTTTTCGCTTGCCCATGCCTCTCTGCGCCGGCATCGCGATGGAAACGCTGTACCAGCAGACGCTTCGGGAGCAGCGCTCGCATAAAATTATTTTGATATGACCTTGACTCGGCAGAAGCTGTCAGTATCATCAACGTATAAAAATAATTCGATTTGACTGGAGGCAGCATGGACGAGCAGATCAACGCGGACGCCACAGTATTCAAGGCGTTCTGCAACGAGTACCGCCTCCAGGCGCTCGAACGCCTGCGCACAGGCGAGAAGTGCGCATGCGACCTACTCGAGCACATCCAGGTCAGCCAGTCCAACCTCTCACATCACATGAAGATCTTGGTCGAGTCGGGCGTCGTCAACGCACGTCAAGAGGGCAAGTGGACGTATTACTCCATCAACCCCGACGGCGCGGCACATGCCGTCGCACGGCTTGCAGAGCTCACGAAGGTCGAGGGTGCAGCAACGCACAACCCCGCATGCGACTAGGCGTGGAGGCATCATCACCGCAGTTTTTCTGGATTCGATATATCAAAATTTTTTGATGGGAAAGGGCGAGGGCCATGAAAATCGAGATCAAGGGCTACCAAAACGGAGACGCTGACTGGCTCTTCGAGCGCGTCATCGCCGCAGCGCAGTACGCGGGCATCGGCGCCGACGTCACCAAGAGCATCGAGCCGGGCGGCGGCGGAATCTCCGGCCCCCGTCCGTCGCGCCTGTTCATCGATGGCGAGGAAGTCAACCTCCATGACCTCGAGTACGAACTCCGCCTTGCCCGGGTATTGCAGGCCCTGAGCCGCTAAACGCACCACCGACGGGTTCGGGCCGCCGCGAACCGCCGATTGGCATACCGGCCCGCCAATGGCCGCCCGCCTTGGCGCGAAATCGACCAGGAGGCGGTCGCGATGTCACCGCAAGCCGCCTCCCTCGGACGTCTAAAACACGACCCGCCTAGATGATTTCACGATCGGGACTCGCGTAGATGACGTTTTCCT
>CACZQA010000319.1 GCA_902783175.1 uncultured Coriobacteriaceae bacterium | reverse complement strand
TTCGCGGCCGCCATGCGCGGGTCGCGCATGACCGCGGTGCGCTGCAGGTTCTTGATGGCCTTCTCGTCCTCGGGGTCTGCCGCAATGGCATTGACTCCAAACGCCACGATCTGGATGCCGCGGGTCTCTCGCCACTTCTTCGAGAGGATGTCCGAAAGCGCCTGGGAGACCTCTTCGGTGTGCGCCGGGACGGCGGAGTAGCGAATGCCCATCTCGGAGATGCGCGCGAACGCCGGCTGCAGGGCGGTGAGCAGCTCGCTTCTCAGCTGAGAGGCAATCTGGTCGCGCGTAAACTCGTCCTCGACGTTTCCGCATACGTTCTGGTAGAACAGCAGCGGGTCGGCAAGCTTGAAAGAGAACTCGCCGTTGCACCGCACGGCAATGTCCATGTCCAGACCGATGTTGTTGTCGACCACGCGGAAGGGCACCGGCGTTGGAGTGCCATAGCGGTTGCCCATGACCTCCTTGGTGTTGAAGTAGTACACGCGCTGGTCAAGGCCAGTGTCGCCACCAAAGGTGAAGCGCTTGCCTATGTTCTTGAACGTATCGACGATGCCAGAGCCGAGACTGCCCGCAAAGACGGAGGGGGCAGCCTTGGAGTCGTAGGTGAACTCGCCCGGCTCGGCACAGAAGTCCACGACCTTGCCCTGCTCGACGATAACCATGCACTGCCCATCGTTGACCACGACGATCGAGCCGTTCGAGATGATGTTGTCGTCACCCTTTGTGTTGGAGCTGCGAGACCCGACGCGCTTCTGACCCTTGGCGCACAGGACATCAGCATCGAGCGACTCGCAGTAGATCATTTCCTTCCACTGGTCGGCGAGGTTGCCCGTGAGGGCACCAAGGGCCGCCTTGATGAGTGCCATGGGAAAGCCTCCTTACTTGTGGCGCCTCACGCTACTCCTGCAGGTCGCGCATCACGCGAGCCATGATCTTGGCCTCATCGCTGGACATGATGAAGGGGTGGCCGCCAATGATGAGCTTGCCTCCGTTGCGCTCGATCCTGCAGTCGTCGTAGTCGTCCCAGTCGACGAATGCGGAGTCCCCGTCCTCGTCGACCATGTAGACTCCCGAGACGGTCACGGCAAAGCCGACCTTGCAGCTACCGAAGATCGTGGTGTCGACAACGCAGTAGACCTCGTCGGCGTCGTCCTTGTCGATGTCGAAGTGCTTGACGGCAGCGCTGATCTTGTCCGAGTTGTCTTCTAGGCGGTCTGCGAAGTAGGCGTCGGACAGGTCGGACTCGTCGTCCACATACTCGTCGTAGGCGTCCCGGAAGAACTGCTCAAAGTCGAAGACCTCCTCGTCGTCACTGTCGTCTTCGTCAAAGTCCTCGGAACCGGCGGTGACGCCGCTCTCGTCGTCCTTGAGCTTGAAGACGCTGTCGCAGCTGTTGCAGCGACCATAGACTCCGTTGCCAAACGGGACGACGTCACCCATGCAGTTGGGGCACTTCATCGAGATTGCTTCCATGATCATTCCTTTCAGGCTGTTGGGTGGGGGGTTGAACGTTGCCGTGATTCTAGGAAGGCTGGAAGCGTCATACCTCATACCAAAGTATGAGGGTCAGATGCCGTAGGCCAATTGCGCGCCGCAGGCGGCACCTCATACTTTGGAATGAGGACAGGAGATGTCCGCGACGGCAAACTGGGCTCAGTCAGGCGGGGCAGGGTACCGCCTTCCCGACCATCGTGGATAGGAGTTCATCATGGCATTTGGATTCAAGCTCAAGACCGTCAAGACCAAGGAAAGCTTCGAGAACTACCAGCAGCTCTTCGACCGCATCAAGGATGTCGACTTCACCGCAGGCAAGCCCGAGCTCGTGAAGAACGGCTTTGCCGACGTGATCGTATTCCCACCCCTCGACCGTCAGAACCAGATCTGGGTCATGCTCCAGGGCAAGAACAAGATCATCATCCAGAAGAACCAGGTGGTGGGCGTTACCGACCAGGCCATCAATGCCGCGTTCGACGCCGTGACCGGCGGCCTGTTCTCCGTGGGCTCGATCATGGGGAAGAACTCCAAGAAAATCGAAAAGCTCGTCGAGGCTACGGCTTCCGAGATCGAGGCGCTCAACCTCTAGCCCTGGGCCTCAGGTCGCTACTGAACACCTGAAAATAATCGGGGACCGATATCTCTCTCCG
>CACZQA010000318.1 GCA_902783175.1 uncultured Coriobacteriaceae bacterium | reverse complement strand
GCGTCCCGCGCGCTTGCGCAGCGAGTTTTCGACGAACTGCGGTACCTGGGCGAGCATGACCGCGGCGAACACGAGCGCGCAGCCGAGCAGCTCGACCGCGCTCAGGCTCTCCGACAGGATGAGCCAGCCGCCGATCGCGGCGAACACCGACTCGAGGCTCATCAGGATGGACGCGACGGTGGGGTCGGTCGTCTTCTGCGCGATGATCTGGAACGTGTACGCGATGCCGTCCGAGCAAATGCCCGCGTACAGGATTGGCACGAGCGCTGCCGCGATGGCCGTGGGATCGGGGTGCTCGAATGCGAGCGCGCACACGAGCGCGATGGCGGCCGAGGTCATGAGCTGTATACGCGACAGCCTCACACCGTCGACGCTGGTGAAGTGGTCGATCACGATGATATGGAGCGCGTAGCCGAACGCGCTTGCCAGCACGAGCCAATCGCCCAGGTAGATGCTGCCAAGGCCGTCGGGCACGCACAGCAGGTACATGCCGAGCATCGACACCGCCACGGCGACGAACACGATGGGCTGCGTCTTCTTGCCGACGACGACGCCCATGAGCGCGACCATGATCATGTACGTGGCGGTCACGAAGCCCGAGCGGCTCGATGCGGCCGCGCCGTCAGGGTAGGCGGTGATGCCCGCCTGCTGCAGATACGATGCGAAAAACAGCACGACGCCGCACGCGACGCCGGCGATGACGAGCGTCTTTCTCGTGTAGCCCGTCGTCGGGCCGACCGCCGCCGAGTCGGCGCAGCATCTTTCCTGCGGGGCCTGGTCGTGCCCGAGCCGTTTGCGCATGGCGATGACGCCCGTCAGGAACACGGCGCCGATGATGTTTCGCGAGGCGTTGAAGGTGAACGGCCCGATGTCGCTCGAGGCGGTGGTCTGCGCGACGAACGCGAACCCCCACAAGATGGCGGTGATTAGCAGAAGAATCGGTCCTTTGGCCTTCAAGGTCCCTCCAGGTCGGATGCGCGCGGTCGCGCTCTGAGCGTGCGGTTGTGATTGCAGTCTTGACATAGTAGCGGATGCGCCCCTGCCTCTGCCCGCGAACCTCGTGAAAGGACGGCGTTTTGACTGCCGGAAGCCCCGTGCCATAATGCTGGGACATCAAAGACGTGCGGGCTGCCGGCGAAGGCGGCCCGCCTCACATAGAAACGGCAGGTGGAACGTGGACAGACTCGAGCGGGCGACGGTGTATCTCGCCAGAAACGAGCGGCTTCGCCAGGCGCTCGGCATCTCGCAGGGAGCCGAGCTCGTGCCGCACGCCCTCGGGCGCGGGGAGCACAACGAGAACTACTGGTTTTCCAACCCGGCGACCGGGGAACGATACGTGCTGCGCGTGAACCTCGTCAAGCAGCCGTTCCACGACGACCAGGTCGCCTACGAGCACGCCGCGCTCGCGGCCCTCGTACCGAGTGGCTGCACGCCGGTGCCGCTGTTCGTCGACAGCTCCGAAGGCGCGCCCGAAAACGGCGTGCTCGTGGAGAGCTTCTGCGATGGCGACGAGCTCGACTTCGACCACCTGCGCCCCGGCGACCTGCAATGCGCAGCCCAGCTCATGGCCAATTTCCATGCGGTGCCCGTTGCCGAGGACACGCCGCTGTTCGTGCCGGACGACCCGCTGCGCACCTGGTTCGACGAGAGCGTCGCGCGCTTCGAGTTCTACTACGGCTCCGCCTACGAGGACGCGCGCGTCACGAGGTGGATGCAACGTCTCATCAAGGTCTCGGAAGGGCTGCTCGACGCGCCGTGTCCCGCGGCGGACCGCACGCACATCGTCAACTCGGAATGTCTCGCCTCGCATTTCCTCATCCCCGTGCAAAGCGCGCAGCAGGCAGCCGCTGCCCTTACGCGCTCGCACTCGGGCAGGTTCACGGATACCCCCGGGCATTTCGTCGACTGGGAGCGCCCCATCATCGGCGAGGTCGCGCAGGATGTCGCCTACTTCGTGTCGCCCACGACGACCGTCTGGGACAGCGACTACTTCTTCCCGGGTTCCAAGATCGCGGGGTTCCTCGACGACTACTGGCGCGCCGTCGATGACAGGTTCGAACCTGGTGGCTTCGAGGATCGCTTCCGCGCGTTCTTCGTCACGACGGCGCTGCACAGCGCGAGCTGGTGCGTGCGCGCGCTCGTCTACCAGGGCGAGGG
>CACZQA010000317.1 GCA_902783175.1 uncultured Coriobacteriaceae bacterium | reverse complement strand
TTGTTCGGGTCGTACACGTAGTCGAGCGGTTTGCCGATGTGCTGGAGCTGCTCGCCGGTGCGCACCTGGAAGGTCTTGTTGAACGGGTTTGCGGTGCCGGGGGCGATGGCGGCGGCAAAGTTCGGGTCGAGGAACACCGCGACGTTTTTTGTACTGCGAAGAGGCCTGCGCGTTTTCCCAGGGCTTCCAGACGCCGGCGGATGAGGTGCGCGTGATGGTGTTGGCGCTGTCTTCGTACAGCGTGCTCGGGTCGTATTCGTAGAACCAGTACATGCCGTCGCCCGTCACAGTGAGGCCCTCGATGCCAAGGCTCGCGGCAGAGACTTTCTGGACGCTCGCGCTCTCGAGGACGTGCGAGGGCACGTCGTTGCCCGTGAGCTCGGTTGCCGACAAGATGCCGTAGGCCGTCGACGTGATGGTGTTGTCGTCGGGGAGGTTGTCGTGGACCTGCGCGGACACCTCGCCAAACTTCGAGATGGTGTAGCCGTACGAGCCGGTCAGCTGGTCGCCGTTGAATTCGAAGTAGCCGATGACCAGGTCGTCGAGTGTCTGCTCGTGCACGAACGACTTCATGGGACCGCCGCCGTAGTAGGCGATCTGCTTGGCGGCGAGCGCAGCGGAGTCGTTGCGGTTCGCACTCGCGAAGCTCTGGTACACCTCTGGCGTGAAGCTGGCCGATTCGGAGTAGAACGCGCCGTACACGTAGCCGGTCTGCGGGTTGAGCTCGAGGTAGTAGACGCCTTTCGCATGAAGCGCCGCGCCCTGGTCCTCGGTCGTGATGTTCGTGCCGAAAAATCCGACGTTCGAGACCTGCGCGTCGATGTTGGGGACGAGCATGTCGAGCGCGGCGGCATCGCCCGAGTTGTAGTTGGTCAGGCAGACGAGCCCCTCGTCGACCGTCGAGCCGTCGTCGTTTTTCAGCAGCGCGGGCGTGGGGTCGGGGCTCGAGATGGTGCTGGCCAGGGTCGTCCGCGTCGCCGCGGTGACAGTGCCCGAGCTGCCGTTGCCAAGCGTGCCGTTGGCCACGATCTTGGCCATGTTGTTCTCGGCGACCGAATACACGAGCTCGGCGTTGCTCTGGCGCTCGGTGGCCTTGTAGCTGTTGTACCACGGGACGAGCGAGGGCACGGCGAGTGCGGCGATGACCGCCATGACGGCGAGCACCACGACGACTTCGATGAGGGTGAAGCCCCGCTTTGTGGCTGTGCGTGTGCAAGACATCAGGCACCGCCCCCCAGGGTCTCGACGCTGATCGTCTGGGTGGAGAGCACGTCGCCTTGCGTGCTCGTCACGGTGGTCGTGACCTGCGTCGTCGCTTTGCCCGCGGCTGCATCTCCAGCCGCGAACGTGACGCTCACGCGATCGCCGTCGATGTAGACGCCACTTGGCAGGAAGGCGCCGGAGTCTCCGCTCGCATCGGCAATCTGGAGCGTGCCGTCTGCCGCGGGCGAGATGGTGTAGCTGCCCTTCGCGCGCGAGGGGCTGACGAAGTCCTGCGTGAAGGTGACCGAGCTGCCGTCGACGCCGATGACGGGCGCCGTGCTCGACGTGCGCAGCACGTCGGAGACGCTCGTGTTGACGGTTGAGGCAAGCATGTCGGCGTTGGCGATGGCGCGCTGGCTGGCCATGATGCGCGTGCCAAACGAAAGCGATGTCGCGATGCAGGCGAGCACGATGGCGAGCACGACCATGACGACGACCGACTCCACGAGCGTGAAGCCGCCGTTGGAACGCGCGATGTCTTTGGGGCTCATGCGCATGTCAGCTCGCCACCTTCGTGATGGGGCCGACGCTTGCCTTGTCGCCTACCAGCGTGAGGGTGAACTGGAGTGCCGTCTTGTCCGGTGCGTCCGTCTCGTACAACGCGACGTTGTAGGCGCCCTGCCCGTTCTTCTTGACGTCGACGCTGATGTTCGCGAACTGCGCGTCTTGCGAGCTCGACACGCTCAGGACGATGGTTGCAGGAGTCTGGCCAGCGGATTCGCCTGTCGCGGCGATTCTTTGGATCCAGTCGGTGCCCGCGGGCGCCCCGTCGGCCTTGTCGTGCAGCAGCTGGGTGGCGCTCGAGACGTTTTGGTAGGTGCGCTCGGCGGCCATGTCGTCGAGCGAGCGGTGGTAGTTGGCATAGCCAAACGACACGATGATGCCACCCAAGATGAGCAGCACGACGACGAGCAGCACGGCAAAGACGATGCTCACGCCCTGCTCGTTTCTGAGTATGTCCCGTGTCCGCCTGATCATGCGCTACCCCAGCAGCTCCGTGAGCTCTCTGCGGTCGTTGCTGTACTCGAGCGCGCTTTGCGCGGTGATGACGCCGCTGCGGACCTTTGCCATGAGGTCGGCGTTGAGGGTGTGCATGCCGAGCGCGCGGTTGGACTGCATGATGGTGTCGAGCTGGTAGATCTTGTCCTCGCGCACCATGTTGAGCACGGCGTCGGTGCCCACGAGCACCTCCGTCGCGGCACAGCGTCCCAGCCCGTCGGCTGTGGGGATCAGGCACTGCGTGATCACGCCGGCGAGCACGCCGGACAGCTGGCTGCGCACCTGGTTTTGCGCCCCGGCGGGGCAGGCGTCGATGATGCGGTCGACGGCGAGCGCCGCGCTCGTCGTGTGCAGCGTCGACATGACCAGGTGCCCGGTCTCGGCGGCGGTGAGCGCGGCGGAGATGGTCTCGTAGTCGCGCATCTCGCCGACGAGGATGATGTCGGGGTCTTCGCGCAGCGCAGAGCGCAAGCTCGCGGCGAAGCTCTTGGTGTCGTGCCCGACCTCACGCTGGTGGATGAGCGAGCTTTTGCGCGTGTACACGTACTCGATGGGGTCTTCGATCGTGATGATGTGCTCGGCGCGCGTGCGGTTGATGTAGTCGATCATCGCTGCGAGGGTGGTGGACTTGCCCGACCCGGTGGGGCCGGTCACCAGGATGAGGCCGCGCTTGCGGTCGGCGAGCTCGTTGAGCGTGGACGGCAGGCCGAGCTGTTCGATGGTGGGAATATGGTCGTCGAGCAGGCGGATGGTGGCGGCGATGTGACCGCGCTGGCGGAACACGTTGACGCGTTGGCGCAGACCGTCGCTCGACACGAGCGCGAAGTCGAGGTCGTCGCCGTCGGCGAAGGCGGCGAGCTGACGCTTGTCGAGCACCTCTTCGATCATGGCCTCGACCTCTTTGGCCTTGAAGTCGTACGGCGCCTCGACGAGCGTGCCGTTTTGGCGGAAGAACACCGGCTCGCCGGCGGAGATGTGCACGTCGGAACAGCCCATGTCCCGCGCTTTGAGTATGATGCCGTCCAAGTTCATGTGCTGCACTCCTCCTTACACCTGGTAGACGATCTTGAGGTATTCCTCGAGAGTCGTCTTTCCCGCGACGACTGCGGCCGACGCCGCGTCGGCGAGCGTTTTCATGCCCTGGTTGGCAACGGCGTACGCCTGGATGTCGTCGACGCTTTTCTTGTCGTTGATCATGCGCCTGATGGTGCGGTCGACCTGGAGGATCTCGTGGATGGCGATACGGTCACGGTACCCGGTCTGGTTGCAGCTACGGCAGCCCTTGCCCTCGGTGAGCATCACCTGCGTCCCCGGGGCGAGGCCCAAGATCTCGACCTCGTGTTCTGTGGCGGGGCGCTGCTCGGCGCAGTGCGGGCACACCTTGCGCATGAGGCGCTGCGCCACCACGCCGGCAAGCGACGACGACACCATGAACGGCTCGACGCCCATGTCGATGAGGCGCGCGATGGAACTCGCGGCATTGTTGGTGTGCAGAGTCGAGAAGACGAGGTGCCCGGTGATGGCGGCGCGCACGGCGATGGCGGCCGTGGTCGCGTCGCGCGTCTCGCCCACCATGATGATGTCGGGATCCTGCCGCATGAGCGAGCGCAGGCCCATGTCGAAGGTCAGGCCGGCCGCCTCGTTGACCTGCACCTGCGTGATGCGCGGGATGTTCTTCTCCACGGGGTCTTCGATGGTGGAGATGTTGACGAGCTCGTTGCTGAGCGCCTGCAGGACCATGTAGAGCGTGGTCGTCTTGCCCGAGCCGGTGGGGCCGGTCAGGTAGATGATGCCGTTGGGCACGGCCAAGATCTTGCAGAACTTCTCGTAGTCCTCGTCGAGCATGCCGTAGGTGGTGGTGTGCTCGATCTTCGTGTTGTTGGACAGCAGACGCAGCACGGCCTTCTCGCCGTAGACGGTCGGGATGACGGAGACGCGCACGTTGACGTCTTCGCCCGCCACCATGGTGCGGAAGTGTCCGTCTTGCGGCAGGTAGCGCTCTGCGATGTCCATGTTGCTCACGATCTTCACGCGCGCGAGCAGCGGCGCGTGCACGCTGCGCTTGATGGTGAGGTAGTCGCTGATGATGCCGTCGACGCGGATGCGGATATTCGTGAAGTCTTGGAACGGCTCGATGTGGATATCCGAGGCGCCGGCGCGGTACGCGTGCTGAATCAGGCTGTTGAGCAGGTTGACGATGGGGGCGTCGCTCGCGTCGGCAGTCACGTCAATCTGCGCGAGGTCGGAAAGCGAGTTGAAGTCGAGGCTTGCGTCCTCTGCCTCCATGAAGGGGCTGACCTCGGCGTAGTAGTACTGCTGGGCGCGGACGATGGGCGTGTGCTTTGCGAGCTTGACCTCGACGGAGCGTCCTGTCAGCTGGCGAATTTCCTCGATTCCGTAGAAGTTGAGCGGGTCGTCGGTCACGATGGTGATGGTGGAGTCCGTCGCCGCGATGGGCAGGGTGCTCGTCTCCTGCGCGACGTTTTCCGGCACGAGACGCACCGCGTCGATGTCCACGTCCACGGCGCCGATGTCGACCAGCGGCACGTCGAGGCGCTTCGAGAGCGCGTCGAGCATCTGGTCTTCGGTGATGTAGCCCAGGTTGATGAGCGTCTGACCCAGGCGCACGCCGCGGTGCTCGCGCTGGTAGGCGAGAGCCTCCTCGAGCTCGTCGTCGTTGATGTAGTCGAGCTCCTTCAAGACATCGCCGATGCGGATCTTTCGATTTTGCTGAATGCTTGCCATCGTGCTAGTTTCCCTTGTACGAGTAGACGGCCAGGTTTGCCGTCATGCGCCATCCGGCATCGCCCTGTCCGCTCGAGTCTTCCTTCTCCCACTTGAAGCCCTGCACGCGCATGCCCGGGTATGCCTGCGCGCAGTCGTTGGTGAAGCTCTCAAGCTGCGCTTCGGTGCCGCTCACGACAATCTGCACGTTGGTCTGGTAGATGCCGATGAGGTCGCCTTTTTCTGCGGCCTGCGCGCCCTTCGAGAGCGCGACATCGGGGGCCGAGGCGGTCGAGGTGCCCGTCGCGGAGGTGCCCGTGGGCGCATAGGTGGTGGACGGCGCGTACGTGGTCTCGTCTTGCGGCAGCGCGAAGGTCAAGTCGACGACGCGCAGGCCGTGCGACTTCGCGATCGTGGTCATCAGGTTGGTGACGCTCGCTGCATCGTGCGTGGTGCTAAAGCCCTCGAGCGCCCCCGTGGCAAGCTCCGCGCGGATCTGCGCCGTGCTGTCGGCGAGGTCTTGCGTCATGCTCGCGTCGCTTGCCTGCTGCACGCGTGCCTGTTGGACGGCGAGGTCGTCGGCGAGCTGCTGGTGCGTCTCCCACAGCGGGCGGATGCCCACCCAGAACAAGATGAAGACGACCAGAATCGAGATGACGTACTTGATGAGCTTGAGGTCGCGGTCGGTGAGCTTGGTCTCGACTTTCATCTAACGTCCCTCCCCTTCCTCGAGCGAGAGCGTGACGTACAACGTCCAGTCGCCTTGTGTCTTTCCGGGGGTCGATGTGGTGGTCTCCTGGTAGGCGTAGCCGCTGTTCGCCACGGTGAAGCCTCCCGTCTCGCTTGCCTTCGCGCCGAGGCGCTCGACGAACGTGGAGATGTTGTCGTTGTTGCCGGCCGTCGCCTGAATCACGTACTGTCCGGTGGTCTCGCTGTAGCCGTACGGCGTCCAGGTGACAAGGCCGCTCGCGCACTCGTCGATAGCCGCCTCGAGCTGCGAGCCGGGCACGGGATAGCTCTGCTGCACGTCCGCGAGGCGCGCGGCGGAATCCTGCGTGGCGGCTGCCAGGTCGTTGTCGGACTTGGCGGTGTTGTAGGCGGAAATCTGCTTGAGCGCGTCGGGCGTCATGAGCGAGTTGCGGATGGAATCCGCCTGGCCGCCGGTCGCGGCATTCCACGCGAGCAGCCCCGCCATGACGGCGATGCAGGCGAGTGCGCAGATGACGGGAACCTTGAGCGCGCCGACGAGGTCGCCTTTTTCGCTCGTGGTCATGCCGGTGCCGGTGATCGTCTTGTACGAGTCGACGAGCGCGGTGCCGTTGTCGAAGGCCCCGAGCCCCAAGATGGCGGGCAGGATGTCGACGACATCGTCGCTGGTGAGGGGCTGGGCTGCGGTGAAGACCTCGTCTTCGCGGATCTCGGCTATCCTGAGCGTCTGGTCGTAGGAGCGGATGGCTGCCTCGACGACGTCTGAGGCGGGTCCGGTCAAGCCGAGCAGGCAGATCAGGTCGAAGCGCTCGGAGATGTGGTCTGCCTGGATGAACTGCTCGATGCCGGTGACGCTGCGCAAAAGCTCGCCGCCAAAGTCGGGCGTGCC
>CACZQA010000316.1 GCA_902783175.1 uncultured Coriobacteriaceae bacterium | reverse complement strand
CGCAGGCGCCCGCCGCCGCGACGGCGAAGACCGCGAGGTCGAGCTGATCTGCCATGAAGGCGATAGCCGCCATGAAGAACATGGTGATGGTGATCGTGCCGCCGGCAAGGCCGTCCAGGCCGTCGGTCAGGTTGACCGCGTTGGACATGCCGGCCATGAGCAGGAAGATGAGCAGCACGTACAGCCACGGGATGTCGAACCCGTCGCCGATGGGAAGCGTGGTCGTCAAAATGCCGAAGTCGACGTCGATGTTGGCAAACGGGATCGTCACGTAGGGGCTGATGCCCAGGTAGTTGACGGCAATCAGGCAAAAGGCGACAGAGATGACGATGAGCGCGGCCATCTTCTGGTGCGGGAGCAGGCCCAGCGAGCGCTCCTTTGCCACCTTGGACGCGTCGTCCACAAAGCCGAGCACGCCCGTAAGCAGCGTCGCGCCCAAGACGAGGAGCAGACGCGCGTCCGGGATCCCCACGAGAAAGATCGATGCCGTCATCATGAGCAGGATGACGACGCCGCCCATCGTGGGCGTGCCCTGCTTGACGAGATGCCCCTGCGGGCCGTCGGCGCGCACTTGCTGCCCGATCTGATTGCGCTTGAGCAGCTTGATGAACAGCGGCATGACGATCATGGTCAATGCCAGCGAGACGATGAACGTCAGAAAAATCTGGAACGTCGGAAACTCATGGAAAAGGCTGAACATTTACTCGACTATCTCCTTGACGATGCGCTCCATACCCATGAAACGCGATGCCTTGACGAGCACGAGATCGCCTTCGGCCAGCGTGCGCTGCAGAAACTCGATGGCGGCCTCGACCGTGTCGAAGCACTTGATCTTGTCGGCATCCATCCCGGAAGCAGCGGCTCCCGCGGCAATGCCTTTAGCAAGGTTACCCACACACACAAGCAAGTCAAGTCTTGACCTTGCCGCCGATGCGCCGACCTCGCGGTGCATCTCGAGCTCGTTTTCGCCGAGCTCGCCCATGTCGCCGAGCACGGCGATGCGTCTGCCCGTGCAGTCCATGTGAGAGAGCGTGTCGAGCGACGAGCGCATCGAATCGGGGTTCGCGTTGTAGGCGTCGTTCACGAAGGTGATGCCCCGACGCGAGCGCTCCACCTCCATGCGCATGCCCGAGCCGCGCGCCGCCTCGAGACCCGCGGCGATCTGGTCTGCCCGCATGCCGAGCGCAAAGCCCGCCGCGGCGGCGGCGAGCGCGTTGGAGACGTTGTGGCGGCCCGGCATGGCGAGCTTGACCTGGACGGGTTCCTCGTCGGGCAGCTGCAACTCGAACTCAGCGCAGGCGGACAGGTCGAAGGCGATGCCGGTCGCGCGCACGTCCGCTGCAGCAGACGTGCCATATGTGCAGCGCTTCACGAGCTGATGCTCGTCGAGCTGCCCGTATTCGACCAGCTTGGGCATGAACGGGTCGTCGGCGTTGAGCACCGCCGTGCCGCCCTCGGGAAGCCCGCGGAAAATCTCGCTTTTCGCGCGCGCGATGTTGTCCCGCGTGCCGAGCAGCTCCAGATGGCTCACGCCGATGTTCGTGATGACCGCCATGTCGGGTCTGACGAAGTCGACGAGGCGCTCGATCTGTCCGATGCCGCGCATCCCCATCTCGACGATGAGGACCTCCGTGTCCTCATCTGCCGCGAGGATCGTGGCGGGGACGCCTACCTCATTGTTCTGGTTGCCCTGGGTGGCGACGGTCTTGAAGCGCTGCGAGAACACGGATCGCAAGAAGTCCTTCGTGGAGGTCTTGCCCGTCGAGCCCGTCACCCCGACCACATGCGCGCCCAGGTGCTGGCGCCAGGCGCGGGCAAGGGCGGTGAGCGCAGCCACGCCGTCTTCGACCTTGATGAGCGGGCAGGAGAACTCCCCCGCTATCGCGCGCGTGTTGTCGTCGATGTCGCGCGTGCAGATGATGCAGCCCGCCTGCTTCTGGATGGCGCGCGCGATGAAGTCGTTGCCGTCGACGCGCTCGCCGGGCATGGCCAGAAAGACGTTGCCGGGGATGAGCTTGCGGGAATCCCAGACGAGCCCGCGCACACGGCGCTTCTCGGCACCCGTGTCGGCGATGAGCTCGCCTTGTACTGCAGCGTGAATCTCACCGATAGTTAGCGTCATCATAGGGCATCGAGCTCCTCAGCCGCGACCTCGCGGTCGTCGAAGTGGTGCTTTACCGTCCCGATGATCTGGTAGTCTTCGTGGCCCTTGCCCGCGATGAGCACGGCATCGCCGGGCTGCGCGCGGTGCAGGGCGAAGCGAATCGCCTCTCGCCTGTCGGGCACGACGCTGTAGCGTTCTTCGTGGCCCGCCATGCCGGGAAGGATCTGCTCGATGATCTTGTCCGGGTCTTCGGTGCGCGGGTTGTCGCTTGTCACGACGGCATAATCGGCATCGAGCGCGGCGCGTCCCATCTTGGGGCGCTTCGTGGCATCCCTGTCGCCACCGCAGCCGAACACGCAGATGACGTGCCCGGGCGTGACCGCCTTGACCGCCGCCACCGCCTTGGCGATGGAATCGGGAGTGTGGGCGTAGTCGACGAGCACACCGAACGGGGGGACCGTCCCATCCGTGCCCACGATGCGCTCGAGGCGACCCGGCACCTGCGGCGCACTGGAGAGGGCGGAGACGATCGTGTCGATGCCGTAGCCCAGCCCAAGGCCGATGCCAAACGCGACGATGCAGTTCTCGACGTTGAAGCGCCCGACGAGCGGCAGCGTGAAGCGCACGTCGGCGCCCTGCACCACCAGCGACAGCTCCGGCGAATGCGGGGCGTAGACGACGTTTGCGACCCGGATATCGCAGCCGGGCGTGTCGGCCGTACTCACGCGCAGCAGCGTACCGCCGCGCTCTTCGACCATATCGGCGAGGCGGGCGCCGTATTCGTTGTCGATGCAGACGACGCTCGTCTGCGGGGCGTAGTCGGTAAACAGGCGTGCCTTGGCCTGGAAGTAGTTCTCCATGGTCTTGTGGTAGTCGAGGTGGTCTTGCGTCAGGTTCGTGAACGCCGCCACCTCAAAGCGCGTGCCCGCGATGCGGTCGAGGTCGATGGCGTGGCTCGAGACCTCGAGCGCGGCCACGTCGCAGCCGGCATCGACCATGTCCGAGAGCAGCTGCTGGAGGTCGCGCGATTCGGGGGTCGTGTGGAGCGACGGGCGCACCTCGGAACCGACATGACACTCGACCGTGCCCATGAGGCCGGTCGTCGCGCCGGCGACCTGCGCGATGTGCTCGGTCAGAAACGCCGTGGTGGTCTTGCCGTTCGTGCCCGTGATGCCCACGAGCTTGAGCTTGGACGATGGGCGCCCGTAGAAGTTGGACGAGCACAGGGCGAGCGCCTTTCGCGCGTCTTCGACCAGGAACTGCGGGGCCTCGACGTCGAGCCTGTGCTCGACTACCAAAGCGCTGGCGCCGTGCTCGACGGCATCGGAAGCGTACGCGTGCCCATCGGCCTTTGTGCCCGGCACGCAGAAAAACAAAGACCCCTCGCCGCAGTCGCGGGAGGAGAACTCCAGAGATGAAACGGGCAAGGTCGAGTCGGCACCATCGAGGGCCTCGAAAGAAACGCCCTCGAAGATTTCCTCGACCGTCATAGTTCTAGTTGTCATGATTATGCAAAAAACTCCCCGTGAATCGAAAAATGCGTCTCGGACAGATTAGTTCGCCTGCGCTGCGATGTGGTAGCGCTCGGCGGCAAACGACATGATATCGGCAAATACCGGGCCGCACACCTCGCCGCCACCGGCCTCGGTGTGGGGCTGCTGCACGGTCACGAGGCAGACGAGGTTGCTCGAGGAACCCTCGAGCCATCCGCCGAACGACACGATGTAGCCGTTGCCGTAGCCGCCGGACGACTTGGCGACCTCGGCGGTGCCGGTCTTGCCGGCGACGGTGAACCCATCGACGGCGGCGTCCTTGCCGGTGCCGTCGGTCACGACGGACTTCATCATGCTCACGACCTCGTTGCAGACGTTTGCATCGGCGACGTTGTCGCTCGTGTTGAGCGGGGAGGTGAGCTCGTCGGTCTTGGCCTGGTCGTTGGGAATGCTCATCAGGAAGTGCGGCGTGTGCATGGTGCCGCGCTGCTCGAGCGCGCCGTAGGCGCGGACGATCTGCATGCCGGTGACCGAGACGCCCTGGCCAAACGTGATGTTTGCCGCGGTGACCGGGTCCCAGGAGCTCGCGTCCTTGATGCTACCCGACGCGGTGCCCGGAAAGTCGGTGCCCGGGTTCTGGCCAATGCCGAAGGTCTTGTAGGTGTTGTAGAGCTGGTCGCTCGAGACGGTGCGCGACGCGAGCACCGTGCCGATGTTAGACGACTGCGCGATGATGTCGTTCAGGCTGAGCGTCTCGGTGCCGTGCTCGTGGGAGTCCTTGATCGTCGCATCGTAGACCTGCAGCGCGCCGGGCACGGTAAAGGTGGTGTTCGTGTTGACGTCGGCGTTGTTGGTGAGGATCGACGTCGCGGTGAGAGCCTTGAACGTCGAACCGGGCTCGTAGGAGTCGGTCGCGCTCCAGAGCTTGCCGACCTCGAGGCTGTACTTGGACTTAGAGCCGGAATCGGAGTCGGAATCGCCCGAGGACGAAGAGGTCTTCTTCGCATACGAGCACGAGGCGTAGATCTCTCCGGTTGAGGCGTCCATGACCGTGACGGAACCGCCCTGCGCGTTGTACTCCTGGACCACCGGAAGCAGTGCCTCTTCCGCCTTCTTCTGCAGGTTGATGTCGATGCTCGTGACGATGTCCTTGCCATCGACGGCATCGGTACGCGAGATCTCGCCGTCGGGAATCGGCAGCCCCTTGCTCCCGCGTTCGGTCTCGAGCACGCCGTCGGTACCGCCGACGAGGTCGTTGTACTCGAGCTCGAGGCCGGCGATGCCGTTGCCGTCCACGTCGACGTTTCCGACGAGCTGGCTTCCGACGTCTCCGTTGGGGTAGACGCGCTTGGTGTCGCTCAGGTAGTGGATGCCGTCCAGCTTCTGGCTTTTGAGCGTGTCCTTGAGCGAGCTCGCGAGGTCGGCATCCGCCTTGCGCAAGATGTAGACGAACGAGAGGTCCGGCTGGTCGATGAGCTTGTAGTAGTCGTCTTTCGTCTTGTTGGTCGTGGGGCCGAGCACGTCTGCCAGCGTCTGGGCGACGCCGTCGAAATCGGTGATCTGCTGCGGGTCGGCGTAGATGGTCGTGGCATCGACGTCGGAGGCGATCACGACGCCGTTGCGGTCGTAGATGGTGCCGCGCTTTGCCTCGAGCGTGATCTTGTTCGTGTGCGCCGTGGCCGCCTTGTCGGCGTAGTCGCCGCCCGCGACGATCTGCACGTAGAACAGGCGCGCGATGATCGCCACCAAAAACAGGCCGAGCAGGGCGAGAAGGATTCCGTCCCTGCTCTTGATGCCGTTTTCGAATATTCGGTTTTTCTTGGATTGGGACTCGCCCACCGTGCGCCCTATTCCCTAGTTTGCCTTTGCTGCAGCAGCATTTTGGATGTTTTGCAGCGTGTCCGCAATAGAGATGTTGCCCGCGGCGTTGAGCGCCACGTTGCCGGGAAGGGTCACCTTGAGGTAGGTGACATCGGACGGCGCGGTCATGCCCAGCTCCGTCGCACGCTGCTCGATGCGGCTCGAGCTGGCGAGGATGGAGTGCTGGATCTCGAGCTCGTTGGAGGACGACTGCGCCTCGTCGAGCTGGCTTTGCAGCGACTCGACGTTCTCGAGCGATGCGAGCGTGGCAGAGGAGATCCAGACGCGCACGCCGGCGATGACTGCGATGATCGCGAGTGCGACGAGCAAGAACTTGAACGCGTTCACCGTGCCCTGGGAAAGCGTCTGGTAGGCGGGGTTGGATGCCCTGCGGCCGGGGATGACGCGGACGTCAGGACGCGGTGTGGCCTGAGGTTCGCGCTTCGGGGCTACTGAGCTGTAATAGCTGTAGCGCGTGCGTGCTACCTGGGCCATCAGTTGAGTCCTTTCAGTTCGTTTCCAGCTTCGTTGCGACTCTGAGCCGTGCGCTGTGCGCACGTTGGTTGCGTTCTATTTCTTCAGCCGATGGCGTGATCGGCTTGCGCGTCTCTACCTTGAGTACCGGCTTCTTCCCGCAGACGCACACCGGGAAATCCGGTGGGCACGTGCAGGGGTCCTGCATCTTCTTGAAGACTTCCTTGACGATCTTGTCTTCGAGCGACTGATACGAGATGACCGCGATCTTTCCGCCGGGGTTGAGCCAGCGGATCGCCGCGTCCAGGCCTCGCCTCAGCACGTCCATCTCGTGGTTGACCTCGACGCGGAGCGCTTGGAACGTGCGCTTCGCGGGATGCCCGCCCGTTCGTCGCGCTTTGGCGGGTATGGCTCGCTTGATGAGGTCCACGAGTTGGAACGTGGTCTCGACGGGCCGCTCACGCCGCTCGTCGCATACGAAGCGAGCGATGCGAGCAGCCCATTTCTCATCACCGTAGTCTCGAAGAACCCGAGCGAGATCTGCTTCGTTGTAGGTATTGATGATCTCTGCTGCGTTTAAGGTTTGTGTACTCGGGTCCATACGCATGTCCAAGGGGGCGTCTTCCCTGTAGGAAAAGCCCCTCTCCGGAAAGTCAAACTGGGGAGAGCTCACTCCGAGGTCGAAGAGCACCGCGTCTATCCCGGGGACACGCGCCTCCAAAAGGAGGTCGTCCAAATCTCCGAAATTGCCCTTGAGAAGGATCGGCTCGGAATCGAGCGGGACCGTTCCCAAGCGCTGCGCGGCTGCCTCGAGCGCCATGTCGTCTTGGTCGACGCCGATCAGGGTTCCCGACGGCGCGATGCGGCTGGCGGCTTCCAGGGAGTGCCCGGCTCCGCCCAACGTGCAATCGAGGTACACCGTCCCGTCGTGCAGGTTCAGCGCCTCCATGCATTCGTCGAGTAAAACTGGGATATGCCGGTATTCATGTGTCAACGTGCTGCCCTACTCCTTCAGAAAAGCCGCAAACGGATCGATGGAGGCCATGTAATCGTCGAAGGTCTGGGCGTCCCAGATCTCGATATGATCGCCCTGGCCGGTGATGACGACATCCTTGTCGATGCCGACCACCTTGCACTGCTCCGCGGAAAGCTTGATGCGCCCCGCTGCGTCGACCGTGACGAGCTCCGTGCTCGCGTCAAGGTAACGGCGCATCGCGATGTGCTTCTTGCTCCGCGGGTCATACCCTCCCTCTTCAGCCTCGAAGAAGGAATCCATCCATGCGTCATACGCCTCATCGGAAAAGACATAGAGCGCCTTACCGAAGTCTTCATTGGGAACCGGAACGATATTGAGGTCTTCGGGAATCATCTTGCGGAACTTTGCAGGCAGCGAAACTCGACCTTTTGAGTCGACGCTGTGCTTGAAAGTACCGCGAAACCCCATCCGAACTTTCTACCTTTCGAGCCCTAAAAAGACTTGGGCGGTTCTCCGGACTTCGTTAAAGCTTCGTTGTGGAGAACCGCAGGAAGAATAGTATCCCAAAACGACCCACTCCTCAACACAAATCTCCCACCACCTCCCCCACACATGTTCGGTCTTGGGCATAGAAAACTCCACGACAACACAACATGTTGTG
>CACZQA010000315.1 GCA_902783175.1 uncultured Coriobacteriaceae bacterium | reverse complement strand
GCCGCATCATCGGCATGCTCGCGATAGCGGCCGGCATCCTGCTCGCCACCATGACAAAGCTCATGTAAGCGAAGACACCGCTAGACCCCGCACCACACGCGCAGGATGCGTGGCAGTGCCACGCTTCTCGCGCATGCAGCGTGCGGCTCTCGCACGCTGCATGCGCAACGGTTACGCGAGCTCCACGCAGTTGGGCCCCACGAGCTCGCCGACGCGCGTGATGAGCTCCTGCGAGGCGCAGTTGACGTTGACCGGCAGCTCGGCGCGGAACTTGCGCCCATCCGCCTGCTCGATGAACAGCGTGACCGGCTGCACGCCGGGGTAGTTGTCGAAGATACTCGAGAGCTGCGACATGACCGAGTTCGAGAACTTGTCGGAGCGCACGCGAATCGTGAGTGCGCTCGGCCCACGCCTGCTGCCCTGCCCCTCGAGCGACAGCGGGTTGATGTCCTTGACGATCACCTGTACGCCGCGGTCGCTGCGCTCGAATTTGCCATGCAGGTGGACGATCGGATTGCCCACGCCGCCCTCGTTCTGGAGCAGGTCGCGATACTTCTCCCAGGTCTTCGACCACAGCACGCATTCGATGGACGACTCCAAGTCTTCGAGCTGCATGATGGCCATGTTGTTGCCGCTTTTCGTGGTCTTGACCTGGATACCCGCGACCATGCCCGCAAAATCGTACGTGTACGTGTCGTGGAACAGGTCCTCGTCGTCGACCTCGGAAAGCGGGGCATGCGAGTTGGCCTTCAGGAGCTCGGTGTACGGGGAGAGCGGGTGGTCGGAGACGTAGATGCCGACGACCTCCTTCTCGAACTCGAGCTTCTGCAGGCGGTCCCACTCGACGCCGTCTGCCGGCGGGATCTTGTCCTCCATGTCGGAGTCGTCTGCCCCGTCTTCGACCTCGGCGAACAGATCGAGCAGGGAAGTCTGGCCATCTTCCTTGTCCTGGCGGCGCTGCTGCGCGCGCTCGAGCAGCGAGCCCTCGTGGAGGAGTGCCCACAGCTGGCGGCGTGTGTAGCCCGTGGAGTCGAAGGCACCGCCTTTGACCAGTGCCTCGACGACGCGCTTGTTGCAGGCGTCGGCCGGCACGCGGAACACGAAGTCGTACAGGTCGGAGAACGGGCCGTTTTCCTCGCGCTCGGCGATGATCATCTCGACGACCTTCTCGCCCACGCCCTTCAGGCCGGCGAGTCCGAAGCGCACGCCGTTTTCCACAGCGGTGAAGTCGCTGCGGGACTCGTTGATGTCAGGCGGCAGGACGTTGATGCCGTCTTGCTTGCAGGCGTTGACGTAGTGGACGATCTTGTCCGTCTTGCCCGTATAGCTCGACAGAACCGAGGCCATGTACTCGTTGGGATAGTGCGCCTTGAGCCACGCCGTCTGCATGGTGAGGATGCCGTATGCGGCAGAGTGCGACTTGTTGAAGGCATACTCGGCGAAGGCGAGGACATCGTCCCAGATCTTCTGCGCCGTCGCGCGCTCGTAGCCGTTGCGCACGGCACCGTTGAGCCAGTGGTTCTCCATCGTCTCGACGTTGCCGTCGTCCCACTTCTGCTCGACTTCCTTCATCAGGGCGATCTTCTTTTTTGCCACCGCCTTGCGGACCTTGTCGCTCTCGCCCAGCGTGAAGCCGGACATGACGATGGAGATGCGCATGACCTGCTCTTGGTAGACGATCGTGCCGTAGGTACTCTCGAGGATGTCCTTCAGCCGCTCGTCGTAGTAGACGATCTTTTTGCGCCCCTGCTTGCGGTCGACGAAGTCGTCGACCATGCCCGCGCCCAGTGGGCCGGGACGGTACAGGGCGATGACGGCGACGACGTCGTCGTAGGTATCGGGCTTCATGCGCTTGAGCAGCGCGCGCATGCCCGGCGACTCGATCTGGAACACGCCGTTGGTGCCGCCTGTCTCCATGAGCTTGAAGACGCCCTCGTCGGTTTTCCAGTTGGTCTTCTCGAGGTCGAGGTCGATGCCGTAGTTGTCCTTGATGTTGCGCAGCGCCTTCGAGATGACCGTCAGCGTGCGCAGGCCGAGGAAGTCCATCTTGAGCAGGCCCATGTCGGCGGTCATGTGACCGTCGTACTGGGTGATGATGACGCCGCCTTTGGTATCGAGCTTGACGGGGACGTAGTCGGCGACGGCATCGCGGCAGATGATGACAGCTGACGCGTGCACGCCCTCGCCGCGCGTGAGGCCCTCGAGCTTGCGCGCCGAGTCGATGATCTTGCGCGTGTCGGGGTCGCTCTCGTACTCCTTGCGCAGGTCGGGGTTGCCCGTCAGCGCCTTGTCGAGCGTCATCTTGGGATCGTTGGGGATCATCTTGGAGATGGCCTGGCTCTTCCAGATGGGGTAGTCGAGCACGCGCGCGGAGTCGTTGACCGCCTGCTTGGCCTTCATCTTGCCGTAGGTGATGACGTGCGCGATCTTTTCGGAGCCGTAGATGTCGCGGCAGTGCTGGATGACGTCCAGGCGCCGCTCATCGTCGAAGTCCATATCGATATCGGGCATCTCGGTGCGCTCTGGCGAGAGGAAGCGCTCGAAGAGCAGGTCGTTTTCGAGCGGGTCGAAACGCGTGATGCCGAGGGAGTACGACACGATGGAGCCCGCGGCAGAACCGCGGCCCGGCCCCACACCGATCCCGTTCTCGCGTGCCCAGTTGGCAAACTCCTGCACGATCAGGAAGTAGGCCGCGAAGCCCTTCTTGCAGATGATCTCGTACTCGTGCTCGAAGCGCTCGATGACGTCCATGCGCTGGGTCAAATCTCCGTAGCGCTCCTCGAGGCCGCGCAGCGACATCTCCTTGAGCAGCGACTCGTTGGTCTCGTCTTTTTTCAGGAACGGGTAGCGCGGCAGGATGATGTTGCCGAACTCGATGGTGACGTTGCACTTGTCCGCAATCTCGAGCGAGGTCGCCAGGCACTCCGGATGGTCCTTGAGCGCCTCGGCCATCTCCTCGGGGCTCTTAAGGTAGAACTGGTCGTTCTTGAACTTCATGCGGTTGGTGTCGCTCACGTGCTTGCCCATGCCGATGCACAGCATGAGGTCTTGCGTATAGGCGTCTTCCTGCTTGAGGTAGTGGATGTCGTTGGTGCCGACGACCTTCAGCCCCAACTCGTTGGCGAGGCGGACGAGCACGTCGTTGATCTGACGCTCGGACAGGCCGCTGTCGGTGGTGACTTCGGGGCCGTGGTTTTGGATCTCGATGTAGAAGTCTTCTTTGCCGAACAGGTCGCTGAAGGTCTGCGCCCATTGCTTGGCGACCTCGTATTCGCCGCGGTCGATGGACTTGGGAATGACGCCCGCAATGCAGGCAGAGGTGGCGATGATCCCCTCGTGGTATTTCTTGAGCATCTCGAACGTGGTGCGCGGGCGGTAGTAGAAGCCGTCGACCGCGGACTCGGAGACGAGGTGCATGAGGTTTTTGTAGCCCTCGTTGTTCTTGGCGAGCAAGATCATGTGATAGAGCTCGGGGCGCTTGTCGCGCGAGAGCGTGGAGTCGGGCGTGAAGTAGATCTCGCAGCCGATGATGGGCTTGATGCCCGCCTTGATGGCGGCAAGGTAGAACTCCGCGCAGCCGTACATGTAGCCGTGGTCGGTGATGGCGACGGCGGGCATGCCGAGCTCCTTGGCGCGCTCGCACAGCGGCCCCAGGCGGGTGCAGCCGTCGAGCAGCGAGTACTCCGTGTGGTTGTGGAGATGCACGAAGGTGCCGGCGTCACGGCAGGTGTGGGGTGCGGGCCCCTGCCCCAGCGACGCGGCCTTTATTTCTTCCCATCCGGGGATGTCTTCTTCTGCCATAGTCTAGCGCTCCTCGTCCTGTGAGCCGCAAAGCATGCCGAGCGCGGCCCCGTAGCCGCCGCTGCCGTAGTTGAGGCACTTGGAGACCCGGCTGATGGTGGTAGCCGACGCCCCCGTCTGCTCCTGGATGTCGAGATAGCTCGCGCCCTCGGAGAGCAGACGCGCGACCTCGAGGCGCTGCGACATCTCCGTTATCTCGCGCACCGTGCACAGGTCCTGCAAGATCGCGTAGATCGTATCCTGGTCCTGCGTATGTGCGAAAACATCGAGCAGATGCTCGACAAGCTCTGTTCTGATCTTGTCCTGTGCCAAGGTTTGACCCCGAATCGTCACCGAAGAACGAATGTGTCCGAGTGCGTTTGCCGCCTGCGTCTGCAGGGGCATGCTGCATGCGGTTGAGCCGCTCCACAATCCTACTACGCCCATGTGACACGCTTCCTGAAAATCTGGTGGAATCGGCCTCGCCCGCGCACTGTCCCGACTGCCTCCAACGGAGCCGAAAACCTTTTGTTAGCTATATCTTACTTTACTCACGCATCGATGCGCGTCAAGCAACGGATTGGCTAAAAGCCAAGGGGCGCTGCACCTACAGCGCGTCTGGATCTTCTGCCTTGAGCACGAAGTGGTAGATGATGAGCACGACGCCCATAATCGCCGCGCTCACGACGCCGGTCATGATAACGACGAAATCCCAGCGCACGTTGAGCTTGAGGTAGATCGTCGACATGATTCCGACGGCGATGATGCCGACGACGGCGGCAGGGACGTGGCTCTTGCCCCGCCCCGGGTCGACCGAGACCGCCCAGCCCGTGAGCGCCGTGACGAGCGCCGCGAGCCCTGCGAACCACATGATGGACGCGGTGACCGCGCCGACCTGCTCGACCTGAATGGTCAGACTGCAAACGCAGACGCCCGTTCCTATGCCACCGACTATGATGGAGAGGATGCGGACGATAACCTGCTTGAATGTCAGATGGTATTCGTTGCTCATGTGCGTAATGTTAACAGGATTCCAGACGCGCGCATGTGTCGTTTACGCGAACGTTTGCGCAAGCCATGCGCCGTACTCGCCGCTCCACATGCCGCCGAGCTGCGCAAACGTCGTGTTCCAGTCGAAGTCGGCGTTAAAGAGCAGCTCGAGGTAGTTCTTGCACGAAAGGTCGCTCCTGCCGTCGTTGATCATCTGGAACACCTGCGTGTACGTGCAGGTCGGGCACATCGTGACGACGGTGTCGCCCGGCTCGCACTGCGCGAGGATGCTGCGGACCTTGGCCTGCTGCTGCTCGGGGAACGACGCGCTCACCGCGCCGCCCGCGCCGCAGCAGCTGTTGCAGATGACGCCTTGGAAGGTCTGCCCGTCGACGAGCGCCATCGTGTCGTCGAGGTAGCTCGCATCGCGGTCCTGGCACGACTTGAAGAAGCGGACCTTTCCGTCGACGTGCCGCGGGGCAAAGCCATGCTCGCGCAAAAAGCGCGAGACCGTCACCGCGCGCACGTCGAGGCCGCGCTTTGCCATGGCGCCCTCGACCATGTTGCGGCAGCCCGGGCACGCGCACACGACCTCGGCAGCCCCGCTCGTGACGATCTCGTCCACGATGCGCTGCTCGAGCGCGGCGGCGCGGTCCAGAAAGCCCGCGCTCTTGAGCGGGGACCCGCAGCACTCGTCGATCATCGTGGTCTTGCCGCCCAGCTCCTCGATGGTGCCGAAGACCTCGCGACACAGCTCGGGGCCGTAGGCAGCAAGCGAGCAGCCCGGGAAGAACGCGACTTGGCAGTCGGTCTCGGGTTCGTGCCCTTCGGAGGCAACGTGACGGGTGAGGTCGGAATACCCGATGCCGTAGATGGCGCGATACGCCGTGAAGATGTCCCATTCCTGGTCGACCTGCACGCTCGTCCAAGCAGAGCGCTCGATCAGCCCGTCGTTCTGGAAGACCTTGCGGCTCTCGTAGACGAGCTCGCTCACCTTGATGTCCGCTTCGCACTTGACGATGCAGTTCTCGCAGAAGAAGCAGCCGCGCACGGCCTGCACGAGCCCCGGGGTCGCCATGATGCTCATGGCGAGCTCGGTCTCGTCGGACGAGCGGACGAGCGCGTTGCGCATGCCGTTGGCAATCTCGAGCAGGCTCATGCCCGCACGCTGCAGCGACTCGCAGCGCCCCATGCACTTGCCGCACGACAGGCACTTCTCCAAAGTCTCGTTGTAGACGGCAGGAATCTCCATCACGCTCATAGCTCTACCTTCATCCCATCTTCTGCGACGGCGACGCGTCCGCCGAACTGTGCCGCGTACTGGTATATCTCGTGTATCTCGTTCACGCCCTCGTCGCACATGTGCGGCGCGAGGTGCTGCAAGATGACCTTGCCCGCGCCGAGGAGGTTGATGCCCTCGTCGACGGTCTGGTGCACGGTGTGGTGCGTCTTGTGGACGCCGACGTTCTTCCAAAACGTCGCATCCATGATGAGGGTGTCGACTCCCTTCAAGACCTCGACGACCTCGGGCTTGAGCTCGGCGGTGTCGGGCGCGTAGAACGTGCGGTGCCCGTTGGGCGTCGTGATGAGGTAGCCAAACGCGCCCGGGCAGTGGTTGAGCGGGAGCGCCTGGATGGTCATGCCGTCGAACGAGCGCGTGGCGTAATCGTCGATGGCATCGAGCTCGAAGCAGTCGTCCATGTAGGAGAACTCCTGAAGCGCCTCGGCGAGCGCGTGGCTGCTCCCGCGAAACGGCAGTGTGCCCTCGCGGCACAGGCGTATGAAGTACTCGAGCTCGCCCAGACCGCCCAAATGGTCGTAGTGCGCGTGCGTGAGGAAGAACTCGTCGATGGTGTCGAACCCCTCGCGGATGAGCGCCTGGCGCACGTCGGGCGGTGTGTCGATGAGCGTCGTGCCGTTGCCCTGGATGACGACGCCCGTGCAGCCGCGGCGCTTGGAGGGGTCGCGGCGTGCCTCCTCGCACGCGGGGCAGTGGCAGAAAAACGCCGGGACGCCGCAGCCCGAGCTCGTGCCCAGGAAGGTGAGCACGTGGCGGGCGGGAACCGACTTGAACGGGACGGGCCCGCAGGTGCCGAGCATGGGGCACATGTCGCAGTCGGTACGGTACTTGGGGTCGATGTCCTCCCAGCCGCAGCGCACGAACCCGAGCGCCTCGTAAAAGCCGACGGAATGCCCGCGTGCGACGAGCCGCAGGTCGGGATGCTTCTTGAGCGCGTCGACGACGAGCGCCTTGCCCACACCCAGCCCCTGCTTGACGCCAAAGACGACGACGGGGTTGATGTTGTCGGAGCCGTCCGGCGCGTGCTCGATGCGTATCGCGCCGAACATGACGTTGCCGTCGCCGATGGCGACGCGGATGCCCTCCGGTCCCGGCGCATCCGGGAAGTCCTGCGACGCGAACAGGTAGTTGATCGTCGGCATGTCGCTTTCTTGCGCATCGCGGATCAGAAACGGTGGCTTTATCACGGTAGGTCGGTCCTTCCTCGACTCACGCCCGGCAGTTCAGGTGCGCTACATGATGGGCGGCACGTAGATCTTCATGCGCGATTGCGGGATGGCGCGCTTTGCCAGCTCCTGGCAACCCTTCACGATGGTCTCCAGGCGGTTGAGCGGCACGCCCATGTACATCATGTCCTCGCCGATGTCGCTCGACGCGCGCCCGCCGTAGCAGCCGAACGAGATGTTGGGCTCGTCGTTCATCATGGGCAGCAGCGTGGCCTCGACGCACTGCGCGTTGAAGCCCGACGCGTGGAAGTCGTGACGGTGCCCGTCGAAGTAGCTCATGGACATCGACAGCCACATCATCTGCTCGGGCGTGCCCGTGAAGACGACCACCTCGGGATGGCGCACGGTCTTGCCGAGCGGCTGCACGAGCGTCGCGCGTTTGGACTTGGGTGGCAGCGTGGGACGCTCCGCCACCATCTTCGCGGCTGCCTCGGCGTCGACGACCTTGTGGAACAAGACGTAGATCTCTCCCGTGGCGAGCTTTTCGGGTACGCCCGTCATGCCGAAGATCGACGTGCCGTCCGGACAGGAATGGCAGTGCGGCGGCATGAGGATGGATGCGCCGCGGCGCGCGGCGTTCATGCTCTGGCAGTAGCGCAGCTTCTCCTTGGGGAAGGGCACATCGGGCAGCAGCTCGTCTTTGTCGATTATGCCCACCGCGACGGGGTGCCAGCGCAGGTCGAGCGCGTCCATGATGATCTTTTCCCACTCGGCGTACTTTGCCTGCTCCTCCTTGGAGATGGGCTCGGCACGCGGCTCGTCCTTGTACGGGTCGTACTCAGCCGCGCTCGAACGCGCCTGAATGGTGATCGCTCGCTGGGGGCACTGGCCCGAGCAGGTCGTGCAGCCAACGCAGGTCTCCATGTGGGTGGCGACGGGCATGCCGCCCTCCCCCACCTCGAGGCAGTACTGCGGGCAGAAGGCGACGCACAGGCCGCAGCCTACGCAGCGGTCGGCGTCGTGGATAAAGTCGAACTCGGCAGCCATCGTCGCTGCTCCTTCCAGACAAAACGGGCGCGTGGCGCCCGCTCCTTACGGTTTTCGACCATGATAACCCGTTTTTACCAAGCGGCACGTCACTATTAGATAACGTCGGTCACCGCCTGCTTGCACCCCCATCCACCTGCCCGCGCACGTCATTGGCGGGCGTGCGTTACCAGAAGACGGGGTATCATACGCGTAGTTGTCTTTCGGAAGGGACTGACGTGACACCCGACACCAAAGAATCGCGCTACAAGGAGTACCTCGAGGCCTACCCGCCCGAGCAGCGCTACGCGCTCCCCGTCCTGCTCGACCTGCAGGACGCTTTTGGCTACGTTCCAGCACAGGCGACCGAAGACCTGGCGGACTACCTCGGCTGCCCCGCTGCCGACCTCTACGCCATCACGACGTTTTTGAAGGTGCTCTCCACCAAGAAGCAGTCAGGCCATGTCGTGACGGTCTGCAGCGGCACCACCTGCCATCTGCGCGGAAAGAGCCAGATCAGGCGCGCGGCAGAAGCGGCGCTCGGCATCAAGCTCGGCGAGACGAGCCAGGACGGCTCGTTCACCCTGCGGGAAGAGAAATGCCTGGGGACCTGCGCCTTCGGCCCGTCCATGAAGATCGACGATGCGTACTTCACCGCACTGACCCCCGAGGGCGCCACGCGCGTGCTCGAGCGCTACGAAGACGGCGAAGACCCCGAGGACATCATCGCCTCGACCCCCGGCGCCTACGGCGAGCGGCCGCTGTACAAGGCGCGCGAGCACTTCGATGCGCACGCCGCGTTCAACACGATGCAGCAGCGCGTCGTGTTGGCGGGGCTCGATGCGAAAGACCCGGTCAGCGTCGAGGAATACCGTGCGCACGGCGGCTACGAGGGCCTTTGCCGCGCGCTTTCGATGACGCCGGAGGCAATCGTCGCGGAGGTGGAGCAAAGCGGCATACGCGGCAAGGGCGGCGCGGGCTTTCCGACTGGGACCAAGTGGCGCAACTGCCTGAACGAGCCCGCCGAGCCCAAGTACCTCATCTGCAACGGCACCGAAGGAGACCCCGGCGTCTACGTGGACGGCCCCATCATGGAGGGCTGCCCGCACGCGATCATCGAGGGCATGGCCATCGGCGCGCTCGCCATCGGCGCCGAGGAGGGCTTCCTGTACGTTCGCAGCGGCTACGGCAAGGCGCGCGAGCGCCTGCAGGCCGCAATCGACGCCGCACTCGAAGCGGGCATCCTGGGAGATTCCGTCATGGGGTCGGGCCACAAGCTGTACCTGCGCATCGTGCGCAGCGGCGGGCAGTACATCTGCGGCGAGACGACGGCGCTCATGTCGTCCATGGCGGGCAAGCTGCCCGAGGCGCGCGCGAGCTACACCGTCCACAGCACACAGCACGGCCTGTTCGACCAGCCTACCATCCTCAACAATGCCGAGACGCTCGCCGCCATCCCCTGGATCTTCCGCGAGGGCGCCGCGGCCTTCCGCGCCATCGGGACCACAGGCTCAACGGGCACGAAGGTGTTCTTCCTCACGGGGCGCGCCGCCAACCAGGGCATCTTGGAGATTCCATTCGGGACGACCCTGCGCCAGCTCGTCTTCGACATGGGTGGTGGCGTGGCGCGCGGCCACAGCTTCAAGGCGCTGCTCCCCGGTGGGCCTTCCGACAGCGTAATCCCCGAAAAGCTGCTCGACACCCCCATCGGCTTCGACGAGCTGGCTCAGCAGGGCGTGCAGATGGGCTCGGGCGGCATGGTCGTGCTCGACGAGCGCGACTGCATGGTCGAAATGGCCCGCTACCACATCGATTTTCTGTGCGCGCAGTCGTGCGGCAAGTGCACGCCGTGCCGCGAGGGCCTGCGCCAGATGAGCGCGATTCTAAAGCGCATCTGCGACGGCCAGGGGCGCGCGGGCGACCTCGAGATGCTCGAGCGGCTCGGCGACGTCATGACTGACACGGCGCTGTGCGCACTCGGCCAAAGTGCCGCGAACCCCGTGCTCTCGAGCATGCGAAGCTTCCGAGACGAATGGGAAGAGCACGTACGCGACCACCATTGCCGTGCGGGCGTGTGCCGCTGCGACGCGCTGTCCGAAGGAGGTGCCGCATGAGCGAGGAGCTGACGATCACCATCGACGGCAAGCCGTGCACCTGCGAGCGCGGCGAGTACCTGTACGACATTGCCAAGCGCAACGGCATCTTCATCCCGACCATGTGCAGAAACGACGAGATTCCCGAGCACCGGGCGAGCTGTCGTCTGTGCATCGTCGAGATTTCGGAAGGCGGGCGCACGCGCATCGTCACGTCGTGCGTCTATCCCGTGCTCCGCGAATGCGAGGTGCGAACGAGCACCGAGCGCGTGAAGAACGACCGTGCCATGCTGCTCGCGCTCCTGCACGCGCGCGCTCCGCAGTCGGATGCGATCGCGCAGATGAACGATGCGCTCGGGGACCCGAGCATCGAGGGGTTCGTGACCGTCGACGGCGAGAAGTGCATCGCATGCGGCCTGTGCGTACAGGCATGCGACACGCTCGGCGCGAGCGCCATCAGCATGATCAACAACGGGACGGAAAAGCAGGTGGCACCGCCGTTCGACATGGCGCCCAAACCGTGCATCGGCTGCCTCAACTGCGCGCGCGTGTGCCCGGTCGATGCGATCCCCTACGAAGAGGACGAGTACGTGCGGAGCATCTGGAACCGCAACTTCACCATCGCCTATTGCGAAAGCTGCGGAAAGGCGATTGGCACCGCCGCCGAGGTCGTGCACCGCGCTCATGAGAACGGCGAGGACGTGCGCTTCCTCTGCGACGACTGCAAGTAGCAGCGCCCTCGCGTGGGATGTGTGGCACTGCCACGTTTCTCGCGCAGTTGACGTGGGATGTGTGGCACTGCCACGGTTCCCGCGCAGCATGCGCCAAAGTTGTGGCACTGCCACGTTTCTCGCGCAAAAAACGTGGGATGTGTGGCAGTGCCACGGTTTTCGTGCAGGCTTGAGCTCCGTGAAGGCTTAGGCCCTAGTCCTCGTGGTAGAGCTCGTCGCCGGGATGCTCGAACTCCGTCGGGCCCGTCCCCCACATCTCGTAGAGACGCTCACCCG
>CACZQA010000314.1 GCA_902783175.1 uncultured Coriobacteriaceae bacterium | reverse complement strand
CTCGACACCAAATCGGTGTGCAAGCGCCTCGAAGATGACGAACCCGGGGGTAATCGTGTGCACGCGGTCGGGACAGATGCGCAAGACGATCTCGCGCGCGGTGTCTTGGCCGGCGTAGAGCACCTCGTGCAGCAGCTCGAGATCGCTCGTCGAAAACTCATTGGTGCCGCGCTCCCTGCGGCAGAGGTGATTGACCAGCTTGCAGACGGCGCGCGCCGTGCCGCCAATGCCGCACAGCACCTCGTACGTTCCCATCTTCTTGATGCCAGCGTCGTCGAGCAAGCCCTTGACCAGCTTTTCCATGCTCTTGAGCTCTTTTTTGGTGGGAAGGATCTTGTCCACGCAGGACTCGTAGAGCTTGAGCGAGCCGATCTTGAGGCTGTCGGCGAACACGGGATTGTCGTGCTCGAAGCAGACGATTTCCGACGATCCGCCGCCGATATCGGTGAGCACGCCCCGGTCGAGCGAGCATTCGTGCCTGAAGCTCGAGAACCCGAGCAATGCCTCTTCCTTGCCGGACACGAGCTCGACCGTACGCCCCGTGCGCTGCTCGATGGCGGCAAGCGCCTCTTGGCTGTTGGTGACGTTGCGCAGCGATGCCGTCGCGAACACGTGCACGTCGTCTACTTGGAGATGGTCGACGATGGTGCCCAGATAGCGCAGCGCCTCGCAGGCGCAATCGATGCCCTCGGGCGAGAGAGCGCCTTCGTCGTCGACGTAGGCGGCAAGCCCAGCCGTGATCTTCTTGGAGAGCAGTCGCTCGAACGAGCCGTCTCCCTCGATCATGTAGACGGACAGGCGGATGGTGTTGCTCCCGACGTCGATGAGGGCTACTGACATGGTCGACTCACTCCCTAGAATTGCGCGTACTCGCATTCCAGTATAGGCAGAAGCCACATCGCACGATGTGGCTTCTGAGTGAACTCTCTGTCAAATGCCGGTGAACTCGCGGCGCAAAAGGCATACCTACAGGGCAAGCTCCTCGGGCACGTCGAGGATGATGCACGAGACCTCGTCGCCTTTCGCATGCCCTTCGTCGCCACGCGGGACGACGACGAGCGCGTTCGAGCGCTGCAGCGGACCGAACAGACCCGAGCTCTGCTTCTTGAGCGGCAAGGCGACGTATCCGCCGTCCTCTCCCTTCTCGATGACGGCGCGCATCAGGGTCATGCGCGCGTCCTTCTTCGCCTTGACGTCGGTCGCGAGCTTGGCCTTGAGCTCGATGCGGTCGAAGTGCGAGTAGCCCTGCATCTTGCGCAGCGCCGGACGCACGAGCATCTGGAAGCCAATGTAGGCTGCCGCCGGGTTGCCAGGCAGGCCGAAGACCGGCACGCCGTCCACGATGCCGAAGGTCTGCGCCTTGCCCGGACGCATGTTGACCGTGGACAGGTAGAGCTGCCCAAGGTCCTCGACGACGCGCTTGATGAAGTCGAAGTCACCGTTAGCCGCGCCGCCGGTCGTGATGACGTAGTCGTACTCCTTCACGGCCGCTTTCACGGCATCAACGAGCGCCTCGTAGGTGTCTTTCACAATGGGCAAGATGGTGGGAATGCCGCCCGCCTCGACGACGCACGCCGCCAGCGAGGCGGAGTTGGAGTTGCGGATCTGGCCTTTCGTCGGCACGGCGGCAGGGTCGACCAGCTCCGAGCCCGTCGCCATGATAGCAACGCGCGGACGGCGGTAGGTCGGGACCTCGACGACGCCGCAGCTCGCGAGAAATCCCACGCCACCGCTGTTGATGACCTCGCCCGCCCTGACGACGGTCTCCCCCGCCTTCGCGTCCTGGCCTGGCTCGCGCACGTTGTTGCCGAGCTTGACCGGGGCCGTGAAACTCACGCGGCCGCCGGGCATGCCGTCGCCGGACACGACGCCAACGATCTCGTACTTGACGACGGAGTCGGCGCAGGCGGGAAGCGGAGCTCCCGTCATGATGCGCAGGCACTGCCCGTCTTCGAAATCCCCCTCGTAGTAGTCACCCGCGGCGACTTCTGCGAGCACGTCGAGCTCGACGGGGTTTTCCTCGCTCGCGTTCTCGAGCTGGCTTGCGCGCACGGCAAAGCCGTCCATGCACACCGCGGCAAACGGGCCGTTGTCGATATCGGCCTTGAGGTCTGCAGCGGCAACGCGGCCGGCGGCACTGATGAGGTCGACCGTCTCGGTCTCGAGAAGTCCGGTGTGGTCGAGCACGATCTGACGTGCCTGGGGAAGTGGGGTAAGTTCAGCCATCTTGCGTTCCCTTCGAATGGTTCTGTTCGAAATGACGATGCGCAACATTCTACCCCAGTAAGAATAGATTTGAGCGCGGACATACCG
>CACZQA010000313.1 GCA_902783175.1 uncultured Coriobacteriaceae bacterium | reverse complement strand
GTGGCCCTTTTCGTTTCTCAAACCCTCGTGGTAACCCCTGCACGAGAAGAGTGGCACTGCCACGCATCCCGTTCGTTCTGCGCGAAAAGGGTGGCGCTGCCACACATCCCGAGGTTCCTGCGCGGAAAACGTGGCACTGCCACACATCCGGCGCACGCGGCGCGAGAAGAGTGGCACGGCCACACATCCCACGCAATGAGGGCGCGTACGCGTACGGGGTGCGCAGATACACACACATATATATTCTCGAAAAGAAAAAGGATTGAAGAGCTTGGAGGCGACGACCGGATTCGAACCGGTGGTGAGGGCTTTGCAGGCCCCTGCCTTACCACTTGGCCACGTCGCCATTCAGCAAGCTGCGAATGGACATCTGCGGTAAAAAAGAGCCGGCCGAATGGGCCGGCTCTCTTGCAGATGATGGAGCGGAAGACGGGACTCGAACCCGCGACCCCAACCTTGGCAAGGTTATGCTCTACCAACTGAGCCACTTCCGCGCGACAGGAAGATATAATAGGGAAGCCCCTCGAAGAACGCAAGCATTATTTCAAAAAATTTTTTCCGCATGCTCCGACACGAAAAAATGAAAAAACGTCTTGCAGCTTTCGCGAGTTCTGGTAGAGTATTCACTCGCTGGTAGCACGAGACAGCACTTTGGGCGATTGGCGCAGCGGGAGCGCGCTTCCCTGACACGGAAGAGGCCACTGGTTCGATCCCAGTATCGCCCACCAGATGTATTTGACAAAAGACCCCTTACCGGGGTCTTTTTTATATGACATGTAAAAGCGGGCACGCGATTGCCCTTGGAGGTACCTTGGAGTTTCTAGCTAGCATTGTTGCGCCGCTCACGACGGTCAACGGTTGGGCAGAAGTGCTCATCCTCATGTTCCTGGAAATGGCCCTCGGTATCGACAACCTCGTGTTCATCGCGATCACCACCGACCGCCTCCCCAAAGACAAGCAGCATATCGGCCGCAGGCTCGGCCTCGGCGCCGCCATGGTCATGCGCTGCATCCTTCTATGCTGCGTCGTGTGGATCATGTCGATCAACGTCGTCCTGTTTACACTGCCGTTTGGCGTCGAGGACGGGCGGACCGCCATAGACGTGCGCGACATGGTCTTTCTGGTCGGCGGCCTCTACCTCGTCTACAAGGGTGTCTCCGAGCTCAAGGAGTCGTTCGAGGCGGCGCACGACCTGCCGGGCGAGCTGGGTGGCCAGACGCCCCAGCCGCGCAAGCGCATCGGCCTCGCGCGTGCCGTCGGTACCATCATGGTCATGGACATCGTGTTCTCGCTCGATTCCGTCATCACCGCAGCCGGTCTTTCCGGGCAGATCCTCGTGATGATCATCGCGGTCATCGGCGCCGTGTCGATCATGATCGTGTTCGCCGACCCCATCAGCAACTTCATCAACAGAAACTACGAGATCAAGGTCGTCGCCCTCGCGTTTATCACGCTCGTCGGCGTCGAGCTGCTCTTCGAGGGCTTCCACGTCGAGACGATTGCCGGGGCGCCCCTCAGCACGCTTCTCTACGGCATGATGATCTTCGGCTTTGCCGTGTCGCTTCTCATCATGCTCCAGCGCCGCGTGCGCGAAAACGCGCACAAGCGCATCTCTTCAGAACAGGTACCTGCAGCTCCAGCCGATTCCGGCGAGCAGAACAGCGAGAACTAGCATATGAGCGAATACATCACGAACGTCGAGCAGCTGTCCGCGCTCGCCGCCAGGCTCGAGGGCTCCAAGATCCTCTGCATCGACACCGAGTTCCTTCGCGAGAAGACCTACTACGCGCGCCTGTGCCTGCTCCAGATCAACAACGGCTCCATCGCGGCGCTCATCGACCCGATTGCCGTGAAGGACCTCTCTGCGCTCGTCCCGATTCTGACGGACAAGAACTGCGTGAAGGTGTTCCACGCCGGCTCGCAGGATATCGGCATCCTGTACCACGAGACGGGCGTCGTGCCGACTCCCGTGTTCGACACGCAGGCGGCGGCATCGCTTCTGGGCTTTCCGCTTCAGGTGGGCTACGGCCCGCTCGTCCGGGCAATCTGCGACGTGAACCTGCCCAAAGCCGACAGCTACACGGACTGGTCGCGCCGTCCGCTCACCAGCAACCAGCTCAAGTACGCCCTCGACGACGTCGTGTACCTGCCCCAGATCTTCGACACGCTCAAGTCCGAGCTCGAGTCCAAGCACCGACTACACTGGCTCGATGCGGAGTTCGCCGATCTTTCGAGCCCGGCAAAATACGAAAACGAGCCGCGCGAGATGTGGAGGAAGGTCAAGCGCGTCTCGACGCTCTCGCGCGGGCAGCTGGCCATTGCGCGCGAGGTGGCGGCGTGGCGCGAACGAGAAGGCACGCGCCGCAATATTCCGCGCAAGTGGGTACTCCCGGACGAGGCCCTCGTCGAAATCGCCCGCAAGGCGCCCCGCACGCGCGAGGGCCTGCTCGAGGTGCGCGGTCTTGCCAACAAGCTGAACGGCCGCGACGTCAACCAGATTCTCGCGGCCGTGCGCAAGGGCAAGGCGCTCCCCCAAAGCCAGTGGCCCATACTCGACCGCAAGCCCCATGGGAATACCGAGGTCGACGGGGCAGTGGAGCTGCTCGCGGCACTCGTCGAGATCAGGGCCAAGCAAAACGACGTCGCCGCCCCCATCCTGGCAACGCATGCCGACCTCACGCGTCTGGCACGCGGGCACCGCGATGGCCTGCCCGTCTTGACCGGCTGGCGCTATGAGCTCGTCGGACGCGAACTCGTCGACATGCTCGACGGCAAACTTGTGATGTATCTGGAGAACGGTGCCATCGAAGTTACGGAAAGGCACCAGTAAGAAAGCGTGTCTCACCCAGCGGTTATCATGGGCAAAAGTTAGTGCGAATTTCGCAGAGATTGGAACGCCATGACCTATCTTGCCCTGATGATAATCAGCCTGGTGCTGGGCTTTGCCACCCAGGCCTACATCAACTCCTCGTACCGCAAGTACTCAAAATACTCCAACGGGACCGGGCTCACGGGCGCCCAGATCGCCCGGCGCATGCTCGACGACAACGGCATGCAAGACGTCCCCGTCCAGCGCGTGGCGGGCTCGTTGTCCGACCACTTCGACCCGCGCGGTCCCGTCGTCCGCCTGTCAGAGGGCGTGTACGATTCGAGCAGCATCTCTGCTATGGCCATCGCCTGCCACGAGTGCGGGCATGCGGTCCAGTACGCGCGCGGGTACGCCCCGATGAAGTTCCGCACGGCGCTCGTGCCCATCGCAAACTTCGGGTCGAGCGTGTGGTTCTGGCTGCTCATGTTCGGCCTCATGCTCAACATCACGGGCCTCACTTGGGCGGGCATCATCCTGTTTGCCTTTGCCGTTTTGTTCCACCTGGTCACGCTGCCGGTCGAGTTCAACGCCTCGCACCGCGGCATGGAATACATTCGCCACGACACGCAGTCCGGGCAGGTGACCATCTACAACGGTCTCGGCCTCGTCGAAGACGATGTCTCGGGTGGCGCGCGTACCGTGCTCACCGCCGCGGCCCTCACCTACGTTGCCGGCGCGCTCACGAGTATCATGCAGCTGCTGTACTTCATCGGCGTCGCACGCAACGAGTAGGCGCATCATGCCAGAGCAGCAGCAAGAGGAAACGGCATACTCCGTTACGCAGGCCATGAACGCCGCGAAGCGCGGACTCGAGCAAATCCGCCTCACCGTGGTGGGCGAGGTCTCGGAGTTCAACGACAAGCCGGGATACAAGGCGGCCTACTTCACCATCCGCGACGACAAGTGCGCCATGCCCTGCCTGATGTGGCGCGACAGGTACCGCGCGAGTGGAGTCACGCTCCGCGCGGGCATGCTCGTGCAGCTCACGGGCAACTTCTCATGCTATCCCGCCAAGGGGCGTATGCAGTTCTCGGTCAACAGGCTCGCCTTGGCAGGGGAGGGCAACTTGCGCCTCAAGGTGGCGCAGATTGCGCGCAAGCTCGAGGCGGAGGGCCTCATGGATCCTGTCCGCAAGCGCAGGACGCCCGCGCTGCCGCAGCGCATCGCCGTCGTCACCTCGCCGCGTGGCAAGGCAGTCCATGACGTCATCCGCACGCTCAGAAGGCGCTATCCCCTCGGGGAACTCATGGTCTTCGGCGTCCCGGTCGAGGGTAAAGACGCGCCACGCTATCTCGAAGAGGGTCTTGCTGCGGCAAGCAGTGCGGTCCCGGCGCCCGACGTCATCTTGCTCGTCAGGGGCGGCGGCTCCTACGAGGACCTCATGCCCTTCAATGACGAGGGGCTCGCCAGGGCGGTTGCGGCATGCCCCATCCCCGTCGTGACGGGCATCGGCCACGAGCCCGACAACTCCTTGTGCGACATGGTCTCCGACAGGCGCTGCTCCACGCCAACGGCGGCGGCGGAAGCGGTCGCCCCATCGGTGGAGGAGCTGCAGCACAAGGTGGACAACGCCACCCAGGCGCTCGGTGCTGCGCTGACCGGCTGCATCAGGGGTGCCGAGCAGGAGCTTTCGCGCCTGTCCGACCGGCAGCTCTGGCATGACGCGCATTACCTGACGGGCCCGTATTCCCAGGCCCTCGATATTGCGGGCGAGCGCCTTGCGCGGGCAATCCCCGATGCGCTCAAGCGCGATGCGGTGTCGCTTGCGGCGCTGCGGCAACGCTTGCGCAGCGCGGGGCCCAGCATGCTGGTCTTGCAGGACAGGAGCCTCGCCGTCGCGCGCGAGAAGCTCAAGACGGCAGGCCCGGCGCTCGTGCGCGATGCAGGCGAGCAGATGTCGCTTGCCGCGGCAAAGCTCGAGGCGCTCTCTCCGCTCAAGACGCTTGGCAGGGGCTACTCGATTACCTACGCGCAAGACGGCCACTCGGTCGTCGACAGCGTCGGCAAGGTCTCAGAAGGGGACAACGTACGTATCCAGGTGCAGGACGGCTCGCTTTCCTGCACGGTGGCATCAGTAGAAAGGCAAGGCTAATGGCAGACGAACCCAAGGTAGACGCTTCCCAGCTCGACAACATGAGCTTCAAAGAGGGGCTTGTGGAGCTCGACGAGATCGTTCGGGCCCTCGAGGGCAACCAGCTCGAGCTCGAGCAGAGCATCCAGAAGTACGAGCGCGGCGTCGCCTTGCTCGGCGCCCTGCAGAAGCGCCTCGACGACGCGCAGCAGAAGGTGACGGTCCTCATGGGAGAGCTCGAGCCCGAGAACAGC
>CACZQA010000312.1 GCA_902783175.1 uncultured Coriobacteriaceae bacterium | reverse complement strand
TCGGCAGCCCAGCAGCCCTTGCAGTGCAGGTTGCAGGCGCTGGTCGGGTCGAGCAGAATTGCCCAGGGGATGTTGCACTGGTACTTGGCGCGCAGCTCGTTTTGCTTTGCCCAGCCCTTTACGTTGACGTTGAAGTAGAAGTTCATCAAGACGTTGTCGAGGACGTCTGGGTTGATCTGGTTGAGCGCGCGCATGACGAGCTGGTAGACGTTTTTGTCAGGACCGGACATGTACTCGTTGATAATCTTGAGCTGCGAGGGAAACAGCTTTTTGCCGACCATGTTGATGATCTTGAGAAGGCGCGGGATTGCCTTTTCGGGGTTCGAGTGGAGCATCTTGAGGACCGACTTGATACCCAGATCGGTAAGTTCTTCCTTGACCATAATTACACCTCGTCTTCTGTGCGATAGTGCGTAACAGCCAGGGCCGATCATGCCCTGACAACGATTACTATCCTGTAACGGCTCTATTTGCGACTGATGTTATTCCTAAATTCGATAACGCTCAACTTCACAAGTTGTACACATATAATTTTGCGCATTAAATTTTTTCATACTAGTCTGCAAAAAGATTAATAATTAGTTACTATGGCTAGAGTAAATAGATATGCAGTCTAAATAAATAGACACAAATAGTTTGTTTGCCTAGTTTGAGAAGGCACCCATGCCACGCCCGAAATACAAGAAAAACGAGAAGACCGCTGTCGATAAAATCGAAGACGCATTTTGGAAGCTGCTCGAGACGACGCGCTATTCCTGCATCACCGTCGCGCAGGTCGTGAAGCTCGCAGGACTCAACCGCAACAGCTTCTACTACCACTTCGAGAACATGGACGACCTGGCCCACACCGCCGTGACAGACACCATGAACCCGGCGGCCATCAGCGTGATGGTCGACGCGATGAACGGAAAAGAAGACCTCTCGGTCACGCGCACCCCGGAGTTCAAGCAGAGCGTCGAGCGGTTCTGCCTCATCGCCGGCAAGAACAGCAGTTACGGGTTGCGCACGATGCTCACCGACGCGCTCGAGCAGGCGTGGTGCAAGATCGTCCACGTCGACCCCGCCAAGTTCACCAAGAAGGATAAGGTAATCGTCAGCTACCTGCTCGGCGGGACCTTGTCGGTGTTCGCGTACTGCGCAGACAACAACATCGAAGTGCCGATGGAAGAAATCTTGCATTCGGGGTTGTCCAAGCGCGTGCACGAGACGCTTCTCGAGATAGCCGCCGAGCAAAACGCCGTAGCCTAGCGGCCGCTGACGGGCAGACGACGGGCCCCCGCCCGCTCCCCCGCGCGCTCCTCCGCGCCCTTCCCCGCGCGAAAAACGTGGCAGTGCCACATCTTTCGCGTAAATCGCATGGGAAACGTGGCAGTGCCACGGTTCTCGCGCAATACACGTGGGATGTGTGGCAGTGCCACGGTTCTCGCGCAGGATACGTGGGATGTGTGGCAGTGCCACGCTTCTCGCGCAGGGTCCGCCCCGCAGGCGTGGGATGTGTGGCATTGCCACGGTTCTCGCGCTTGAGGGGCACGGGGCTACTTGAGCAGCGGGGTCAGCTCTCCGTGAGCGAGGACGGTCACCTTGTGGGTCGCGCGCGAGAGCGCCGTGTAGAGGCGACGACGCGCGAGCGGCGTATCCGGATAGGACTTGCCCGTCGCATCGGGCACGACAACGTGGTCGAACTCCAGACCCTTGGCAAGCGGCAAATCGAGCAGGATCACGCCCGTCGCCGGAAGCTCCTCGTCCGAATGCAGCACCTTGACCCGCTCGTCGAGGCGGCTCGACAGCCACTTCATGGCCTCCCAGCTGTTGACGACGATGGCCGTGAGCCCGTCTGCCTCCAGTGCCTCGTCGACGACGGCACGCACCGCCTGCAGGTACTCGTCCGTCCCCGCAAACGCCTCGATGCGCGGCTGGATGCCCGGCCGGTGCACCGAGGAGGTCTTGATGCGCTCGTCTTCTTCGAGCAGGCCCGTGAACAGCGCGGTAATCTCCGGCGACGAGCGGTAGCTCGTCATGAGACGGCACTCGTCCACCTTGCCACGCAGCTCCGCGAACACGCGCCTGACGTCGTCGAACGTGGCCGTGCCCTCGTTGATCGCCTGATGCTGGTCGCCCAACAGCAAGAAATGCGCGTTGGGGAAATAGCGCGCCAGCACCATGAGCTGCGCCACGGTGTAGTCCTGCACCTCGTCGAGCATGACGTAGCGTGCGTCGCGTTCGCACTCGCCCGTGAGCAGCATCTTCAGGTAAATCCACTCGGTCGAGGCAAGCGTCTCCTTGCCGAGCAGCCTCATGCCGATGCGGTCGATGCGCACCCAGCTCGACGCGTCGATGTCCTCGTGCGCACCCGCATACATATAGTCGACGTAGGTTTTCGCGCACTCGGCGATCTCTTCGTCGGTCTGCGGGTCCACGTACGAGCCGAAGATCTGAATCTTGGAGTCCACGTCGAGGTCGAGCATGTTCCCCTGCACGCGCGCGTCTTTGACGAGCTGCCCCAGGCGGCTGTCGAGCCGGTCGTGCAGCTCCTCGTTGATGACGGCGAACAGGTGCGGACTGGGCGGGATGTGGCTGTACTTGCGCAGCAGCGCCTGGAACTGCTGGGCGCGCAGCAGGACGACGTCGCCGCGGCGGATGTCGCGAAAGTCATGCACGTCGAGCGTAAGCGTCTCCATGCCGCGCTCAAGCGTGCGCAGGTTTTCTTCGGGCGTGTCGAGCCCGAGCCCGCGGTCGGCCAGCCCCAAGCGCTCGATGAACCCCTTCCACGTGAAGATCTGCGGGTTGCGCTCCCCCATGTCGGGTAGGACATGGTCGATGTACTTCTCGAATACGGGATTGGGCGTGAACAGGTAGACCTGGTCGGGACGCAGATTCTCGCGCTCCTGGTAGAACAGGTAGGCGATGCGCTGCAGGAGCACCGAGGTCTTGCCGGAGCCGGCGATGCCGTTGACGACGAGCGCGGGCACGTCCTCGTGGCGCACGACCTCGTTTTGCTCCTTTTGGATAGTCGCCGTAATGGCCGTGAGCTTTTCGGAGCGGCGCTTGGACAGCGACTGCAAAAGCAGCGGGTCTTCGATGGCGACGGTGGTATCGAAGTAGGCGTTGAGCTTGTCGCGGGTGAGGTCGAACTGCCGGCGCAGCTCGAGGTCGACCTCGATGGTCTTGCCGTTGGCAACATAGGAGGTGGGGCCGTTGGACTGGTTGTAGTAGGTCTCGGCGACGGGGCTGCGCCAGTCCACGATGAAGTGCCGCTGCGACTCGTCTGTGGCGCCCGCCGTGCCCAGGTAGACGTCGCGCACGCGTCCAGACTTGAACTTGAGGCGCACCTTGGCAAAGTACGGCTGCTTGAGCAGCAGCTCCACGTGCCGCAGCTCCTCGACGAATATGGAATCGGTGCGGTTGTACACGTCGACGAGCCGGTTCATGGACTCGAGCTCTGCCATGGTCTCGGTATGGACGTCGCTCGACTTGTCGAGCACGAGCTCGTCGCGCATGTCGCTTAGGTCCTTTGCCGCCTCTTCGCGGTTGCGCTCGAGGCGCGAAGACAGCCGCTCGCGCGCCGCCAGCAACTTGGCGTACGCCTCGGACAGGTGCTCTTGCTCTTCTTGGAATACCGGATCCATACGTCCCCTCACAGGAATTGCCCAATCGAAACCACGTGCGCCAACTCGTTCCGTAACCCGGAGCCGTTCGCCCACGGCAGACAAGATAGCGCATCGCGCAGTATGCGGCACGGCTGAGACACCGTTATGACTGGATATGCTCCCGGATGGCTCGCAGCTCCGGGCATGCACGCCTCGTGCGGGCAAGCGCGCGGCCGCATCGTCGCAGCGCCGCCCCGAACGAGGCCTACTTGTCGTCCATATACGCGCTCAGACGCTGCACGGTGTCTGTCGAGAGGGCATGCTCGATGCCGTGCGCCTCTTCGTTCGCGCGCTCTTCGGGCACCTCGAGCTGCTCAATCAAGAAGCGCCTGATGGCGCTGTAGCGCTGATGCAGCTGCTCGCCCTTTTTGCGCCCCTGCTCGGTGAGCACGACGGGGCTGTAGGGCAGGCGCGTGACCATGCCCTCTTCTTCCAGGCGCGACAGCGCCTTGTTGACGCTCGGCTTGCTCACGTTCAAGACCTTCGCAACGTCGACGGAGCGGACGGCCCCACGCTCGACATCGAGCTCGTAGATGGTTCTTAGGTAGTCTTCTTCGCTGCTCGTGGCCAAGATGCTCCCCTTCCCCTCGAGCCTCGTCGCCAGCCTTTGCCAATTGAGGAAAGTTTAGCGCACGAACTGACCGGGCTGGGCAGCTTTTTCGAGAAAGGACGCTATCATAGCCACATGAACGAGACTGAACACACCACGCTGGGGGACCTGATCCCCTGGCCCGAAGACCCCGATGCCTGGCCCGACATCGAACCCGAAGAAGCGCTCGAGCTGTTCTACGACTGGACCGTGGAGCAGGGCATCGAGCTGTGGCCCCATCAAGAAGACGCGCTCATGGACATGGCCGCCGGCGACCACGTCATCTTGGGCACCCCCACCGGCTCGGGCAAATCGCTCGTCGCCGTGGGCATGTGCTTTCTTGCCATATGCACGAACCGCCGTGCCTATTACACCGCGCCCATCAAGGCCCTGGTGAGCGAGAAGTTCTTCTACCTGGTCGAGCTGTTCGGGCGCGAGAACGTCGGCATGATCACCGGCGACTCCACCATCAACACCTCTGCCCCCATCATCTGCTGCACGGCAGAGATCTTGGCAAACGACGCGCTGCGCCTGGGCGAGGATGCCGACATCGGCTGTGTCGCCATGGACGAGTTCCACTACTTTGGCGATTCGCAGCGCGGCTGGGCATGGCAGGTGCCGCTGCTCACGCTGCCACACGCGCAGTTCCTGCTGATGAGCGCGACGCTGGGCGACATGAGCGACGTCGCGGCATCGCTTAGGGCGCACACCGATTCCGACGTGGACCTGGTGCTCGATGCGCCGCGCCCCGTGCCGCTCGAGTACGAGTTCGTGGAGACGCCGCTCGAGGCTACCGTCGAGCTCGCGCTGCGCGCGGACGAGGCGCCGCTGTACCTCGTGCACTTCGCGCAGGACGCGGCGTTCAAGAGCGCGCAGTCGCTCGCCAGCTACGGCGTTTCCACCAAAGAGCAGCGCACGGCCATCCGCGAGGCAATCGCGGGCACGCGTTTCACGACGGCGTTTGGCAAGGCGCTGCGCCGCCTGCTGCTCAACGGCGTGGGCGTGCACCACGCGGGCATGCTCCCCCGCTACCGCCTGCTCGTCGAAAAGCTCGCCCAGCAGGGCCTGCTGCCGGTCATCTGCGGTACCGACACGCTGGGCGTGGGCATCAACGTGCCCATCCACACCGTCGTGCTCACCGCGCTGGCCAAGTTCGACGGCAACCGCATGCGCCGCCTGAACGCGCGCGAGTTCCACCAGATCGCGGGACGCGCGGGCAGGTCGGGCTTCGACACCGAGGGCAAGGTGCTCGTCGAGGCGACCGAGCACGACATCGAGAAGGCGCGGGCGCTCACCAAGGCGGGCGGCGACCCGAAGAAGGCCAAGAAGATCAAGCAGAAACGGCTGCCCAAAGGCTACGTGGGCTGGAACAAGCAGCACTTCGAGCATCTGGTGCAGGCGCAGCCCGAAAAGCTCGTGCCGCACCTGCAGATCACGCACTCGATGGTGCTGGGCGAGGTCGAGCAGGGCGGCGACGCCTGGCAGCGCACCTACCAGCTCATCAAGGACTCCATGCAGAGCGAAGAGCAGAAGGCAAGGCTCGAGAAGCGGGCCGACGAGGTCTTCGCGACGCTTCTGAGCGCCGGCGTGGTGGAGAAGACGCAAGGCGAAGACGGGGGCGACGAATACCGCCTGACCGTCGAGCTGCCCGACGACTTCGCGCTCGACCAGCCGCTGTCGCCGTTCATGCTCGCCGCGCTCGAGCTGCTCGACCCCGAGAGCGAGACCTACGCGCTCGACGTGGTATCGCTTGCCGAGGCGACGCTCGAGGACCCCTGGCAGGTGTTGCGCGCGCAGGAGCGCGCGTGCCGCGACGCCGCCATGGCCTCGATGAAGGCGGATGGCATCGACTACGACGAGCGCATCGAGCGCCTGCAGGAAGTGACCTACCCCAAGCCGCTCGAGGACCTGCTGTGGCCGGCGTTCCACACGTACTGCGAGTCGGTTCCGTGGGCAAACGACTACCGGCTCTCGCCCAAATCGGTGCTGCGCGACATGCTCGAGACCGCGTCGGACTTCAAGGGCTACATCGCGCGCTACGGCATAAGCCGCTCGGAGGGCACGCTGCTGCGCTACCTCTCCGACGCCT
>CACZQA010000311.1 GCA_902783175.1 uncultured Coriobacteriaceae bacterium | reverse complement strand
GGTGCCGCTTCTCACCGAGGTGCCCGAATTCGCGCAGCTCGCGGACGAGATCATCGCCGTCAACGTCCCAAGCGACGTGCGGTTGCAGCGTGCCGTCGCGCGCGGGATGAATCCCGCCGACGCGCTCAAGCGTCTGCAGATCCAGCCGACCGACGCCGAGCGCGACGCAATCGCCGATACCGTCTGCGACAACAGCGGCACCGAGGACGACTTGCGCGCCTGGGCCGACGCGTGGTGGGAAGACTGCATGAAGAAGCTCGACGCGGCGGAATCGAGGTAGCGCAATGGACGAGGCACAGGCATCTCTTATCGACGGACGGCGCGAGGCGGGCAACGCCTTTCACGTCGTTGCCCCATACGACATGGCGGGCGATCAGCCGCAGGCGGTCGAAAAGCTGGCGAAGGGCGTCGAAGACGGCTTGCGCTACCAGACGCTGCTCGGCGTGACGGGATCGGGCAAGACCTTCACGATGGCGAAGGTCATCGAGAAAGTGCAGATGCCCACCCTCGTGCTCGCGCCCAACAAGACCTTGGCAGCCCAGCTGGCAAACGAGCTGCGTGAGTTCTTCCCGGACAATGCGGTCAACTACTTCGTGAGCTACTACGATTACTATCAGCCCGAAGCCTACGTCCCCCAGACCGATACCTACATCGAGAAGGATTCCTCCATCAACGAGGAAGTCGAGAAGATGCGCCATGCGGCCACCGCGGCGCTCCTGACGCGCAAAGACGTCATCATCGTTGCGAGCGTGAGCTGCATCTACGGCATCGGCTCGCCGCAGAACTACGCCGACATGTCGGTTTTCCTCGACTGCGACGTGCCCATGGACCGCGACGACTTCATCTACAAGCTCATCGAGATGCAGTACGACCGCAACGACTACGAGCTCGAGCGCGGCACGTTCCGCGTGCGCGGCGATGTGGTGGACGTGTTCCCGCCGTATATGGACGACATGCTGCGCATCGAGTTCTTTGGCGACGAGATCGAGTCGATCACGCAGGTCAATCGCGTGACGGGCGAGGAGGTCATGACCTACCGCTCGGTGCCCATCTGGCCCGCCTCGCACTACGTGACGAGCCGTCCGAGCGTCGAAAAGGCGCTCGTGTCCATCTCTGACGAGCTGCGCCAGCGCCTTGGCGAGCTCAAGGAAAACGGCAAGCTCCTCGAGGCTCAGCGCCTTGAGCAGCGCACATCGTACGACCTCGAGATGCTCGAGACCATGGGCTTTTGCACGGGCATCGAGAACTACTCGCGCCACCTGGACGGACGCGAGCCAGGCGAGCCGCCCTACACGCTGCTCGATTACTTTGGGCGTCACGATTTCTTGACCATCATCGACGAGAGCCATGTGACCGTGCCGCAGATCCGCGGCATGCACGAGGGCGACCGCAGCCGCAAGGTCACGCTGGTGGAGCACGGGTTTCGTCTGCCCAGCGCGCTCGACAACCGCCCCCTGCGCTTCGACGAGTTCGAAGAGCGCGTTCCGCAGTTCATCTACGTCTCGGCGACGCCGGGCGACTACGAGGAGCGCGTCAGCGAGCAGACCGTCGAGCAGATCATTCGCCCGACGGGTCTTTTGGACCCCGACATCGAGGTCAGGCCCACAAAAGGGCAGATCGACGACATCCTCGACATGGTGAAGGACACCGTGGCAAAAGACGAGCGCGTGCTCATCACGACGCTCACCAAGAAGATGGCCGAAGAGCTCACCGACTACCTGCTCGACCAGGGCGTGAAGGCGCGCTACCTCCACAGCGACATCGGGACGGTCGAGCGCGTGGAGATCTTGCGCGACCTGCGTCTGGGCGAGTTTGACGTGCTCGTGGGCATCAACCTGCTGCGCGAGGGTCTCGACTTGCCCGAGGTGAGCTTGATTGCGATCTTGGATGCCGACAAGGAGGGGTTCCTGCGCAACAAGCGCAGCCTCATCCAGACCATCGGCCGCGCGGCACGCAACGCGGACGGGCATGTCGTCATGTACGCCGACACCATCACCGACTCGATGCGCATCGCGCTCGACGAGACGGCGCGCCGTCGCCGCATCCAGATGGCCTACAACGAGGAGCACGGCATCGAGCCCAAGACGGTGCGCAAGGCCATCAGTTCCATCATGGACGAGCTCGAGCAGGGCAAGGGTGCAAGCGAGATCTCGACGTCCGAGGCGCTTGCCCAGGAAGTCTCGGAGTTGGGCAAGGACGAGGTCATGCGCATGATCCACGCGCTCGAGGAGCAGATGGCGGAAGCCTCGCAGTCGCTTGACTTCGAGGCCGCCGCGCGTCTGCGCGACCAGGCGGTGAGCTTGCGCGCGCAAGTCGAGAGCACCGACGAGGAAGACGCCCTCAAGCGCCTCAAATCGACGGCGCGCAGGGGCTCGTTTGCGGGCACGCGCAAAAACATCGGCAAACGCAGGCGCTGAGGGACAAGCGCCCGCCCTCCAGCTCAGTCCGAGACAATTTCGTCGTAGGCGCTCTCGTGCTTCTCTCCACATACCGCACAGCCCGTCTCGCGGTAGTAGTCGACGACGCGCTCCGTGAAGCTCGTGTCGTGGTACTTCGAGCAGGCGGGACACTTGGACAGCACGCGCGTGACGCTGCTGCCGTGTCGCACGGTCGTGGCGATGGATGCCGGATGGTAGACGGTCTTGTAGACGGGTTCGCGTTGGACGGCAGTGTGGTGCACGACCTTCGTGCGCTGCCGGGCAGCAGGCTGCCCCGTCGCTTCGCGAGTCGCGCCCGTATCCGATGTACTGCTTGATGGGGAGGACGCTGGGGGAGAGGCGCTTTGCTGCGATGGTGGAGTTGCCGGCTGTCCGGGGGCTGCGCTCTCATCCGCAGGACCAGTGGCCGGGACCTCGTCAGAAGCGCCCGACGGCGCTTCTTGCTCTTCCGGCAGCAGCGCCGAGATGACCCCGAACGCGGGCTCGTCGTCTGCTGCGGCTTCGCCCGGGGTGGTGTCGCGGTGTGTGGGCGCGGCTGCCGAGCGCTCCTCGAGACGCGCGTCCCCGATAGAGGCGGAAAGACTCGCGATGCCAATCAGACACACGAGAACGGATGCCGCGAGCACGATGCCGCGGTGCTTTTGGCTTGTTTGAATGCGGCGCCTGTTCCCCCCAGAACCGACGACTGCCAAACGAGCTCCTTGTTATCTGGTGACCATGAGAACGATGATGACGACGATGAGGATGATGAAGCCGAGCGCTTCGAGGCGGACCATCCAGGCGCCGCGGTTTTCCTTCTTGATGGCGCGGGCGATATCGTTTTCGTCCATCTCGGGATGGGTGAGTTTGAGGAACTCCGCATAGGTCATGTCCTCGGGGATGATGACCTTGCCGTCTTTGTCACGCGGGAGCTTGTTGTGGTCGAACTCGCGTACGCGTTCGACGCGCTGCTTGTCCGCATGCTCCTCGGCCTGTTTTTGCTCTTCAGTCATAGTGCTCCTCGTAAATCGTAGGTTAGAGGGCAGTGTAGCGTACCCGCGAGACGGGAATGCGCGGGACTGGGCGAACGGCGGCATATTTCAGCAGTATTTAAGGAACGGAAGGTATCTGTGTCGGGGTATGCTAACGTGCGTATGTACGAGAACCGACCTGGAGGGTGTATGACCTCACTGAAACGCGTCTTGATCGTCGCCTGCGCCGTCGCGCTCGCTGCCTGCGGATGCTTTGCGCTTGCAGGCTGCGGCAAGCAGGCCGCGGCAACCTGGGCGCATGGCGATGTGTCCGAAGAGGACGTGACGAAGACCATCGAGAACATGCGGGCAAACTACGGTCTGACCGACGACGCGACTTGGGCGTCGTTCATCGCCATGAAGGCGTACGACTCTACCGCGAACTCCGATGGGCAGACGACGACGGACGGCACGGTCGCCGACCTGCGCACCTACGTCATCAACCAGATGCTCAAGACCGACGTCATCGACTACGAGGTCAAAGAGCAGAACATCACCGTCTCGGATGACGAGCTCGACGCCTATGTCGACCAGCAGCGAAAGGCAGTCGAGAGCCAGTACATGGCGGGCGTCTTCGAGAGCTACCTGCAAAAGCAGGGCTACAAGAGCCTCGACGAGTACAAGGAGCAGGCGCGCAAGGCGCTCGCCGAGCAGAAGCTCGCCGAGCAAAACGGCGCGAGCGAAGACGACGAGAGCGCCTGGAATTCGTATGTGGACGGCCTGATGCAGAACGCCGACATCCACATCAACGACATGCCGAGCGGCCTTTCCTACGACGTCGACCTGTCATCTGCAACCGCGACGCTGTCCGGCGGCAGCTCCGACGCGACGGCTTCG
>CACZQA010000310.1 GCA_902783175.1 uncultured Coriobacteriaceae bacterium | reverse complement strand
GTCGACGCCGGCAACGAGCGTTTCTACACCGTGCCGGGGCTTTTGTGCGAGAGGATCGACGACTCCTCGTCGCGTATCGTGCTGTACACGGGCGAGGTCGCTAGCCTGACGATACCCGACGATGTCACCGAGATAGCCTCGTACGCGTTCAACGGCACGCGCCTGCTCAGCGAGCTGTTCATCAGCACGCACGTGTCAAAGATCAGCATGTGCGGTCTCACGGTTGATTGCGTCATCGAGCACCTGCACATCGACCTCGAGGAGCCCGTCGAAGGACACGACAGCTTCGATCTGCATTTCCCCGATACCACGCGCGCCGCGATGGAGGTGTCGGTTGCCCTGGGCTCTGCCTACCACCTGAACCTCCCCGAGATTCTGCGGCACTACGACAACACGATTGTCAATACCTACGACATCGGCACGAATACGCTCAGCGAGAACCTCGAGCTCTACCGGCAGGCGCAGCTCATCATCGAGCGCCTGAAGGACCCGATCTTCATGACCGACTCGAACAAGAGCATGTGCGACGCGTTCATGGAGCGCGAGGCATGCGCCATCTGCGTCGATGCGGCGCGCCACGACGACCGCGCGATGATCGACGACCTGGTCGCGCTGGGGTATCTAACCGGCGGCAACATCATGCAGGCGATTGACGAGGTGGGACGCCTGCAGGATGCGGCGATGACCGGGTATCTGCTCGAGATAAAGCGCCGGCATTTTGGCATTGGCTCTCTGGACTTCGACCTGTAGGAGGTGAACATGCCCTCGGTACCCGAAATACGAGACACCAAGCTCAGGCGTCGCAAAGAAGAGGACGTCTTGGGCAAAGACATCATCGACGAGCTTCGCGTGCAGCTTATGCTCAAGTTCAGGTTCCTCGACCTCGCGCTGTGGAGGATGGATCTGGTCCCGCTGCGCGCCGGCGCCCGCTACCCGATGGCAACGGATGCGAACGAGATCATCTACGACCCGCCGCGCGTCATCGCGCGCTACCGCGAGTCGTTTGACGAATCGGTGCGCGACTACCTGCACATGATCTTGCACTGCGTGTTCAGGCACCCGTTCGACAAAAGCCACAAGAACAAGGAAGCGTTGTGGCTCACGTGCGACATGATTGTCGAGGGCGTCGCGATGGATATGTGCGGCGACCGCTTCGTGAGCGCAGACGATGAAGCCCGCAAGCTGGCGTTGAGCGAAATCAGGATGCTTGCAGGCAGTATGGCGCCAGGCAAGGTCTACAAGCTCCTGCTCGAGGCGGTGCTCGCTCCCGAGGGACAGGCGTTTCGCGGCATTACCACGGACAAGATCAACGAGTGGCACGCGCTGTTCGAGCGTGATAACCACGAGGCCTGGCCCGCCAACGCCGACCCGAGCGAGAAAAGCGACCAGACGGAGCCGGGCTCCACGGAGGAGATCTCGCAAAACGACGAGAACCCCGACGAGGGGGCCCAGGACAAGTTCCTCGACACGAGCGGCGGCGAGAGCTCCGATCAAAGCGACAACGAGGACCAAGACCAAGAGCAGCAGACCATGCAGGCGATGCTCGACCAGGACGCGGACGACTCGCAAGACGACTCCGACGATGCGGATAACGAGCCCTCCGACGATTCGCAGGACGACGGGCACGATGGAAGCGACGAGGTGGGCGATCAGTCCGACCAGGGCGGCAAAGACGAGACGATGGACACCGACGAGGACAGTACTTCCGGTGACGACGAGCTCGACGACCGCGGCAAGGACAACCAGACAGACCAAAGCGAGCAGGACTGGAAGGACATCTCCGAGCAGATCGAGATGAACCTGCAGACGTTCTCGAGCGAGTGGGGAGACCAGGCCGGCAGCCTGATCGCCAACCTGCACATCGCCAACCGCAAGGTGGTCGACTACTCCGAGTTCCTGCGCAAGTTCATGACGCTTTCGGAGGAGATGAAGATCAACCAAGACGAGTTTGACTACATCTACTACACCTACGGGCTGGACGTCTATGGCAACACGCCGCTCATCGAGCCGCTCGAGTACATGGAGACGCACCGTGTCCGTGAATTCGTCATAGCAATCGACACGTCCGAATCTGTGAGTGGCCCGCTTGTGCGCAAGTTCCTCGAGCACACGTTCCAGATCCTCAAGGAATCGCAGGACTATACGCGCGATGTGAACGTCCACGTGATCCAATGCGACGCGAAGGTGCAGGCGGACACCAAGATTACCGACCTGCGCGACGTAGACAAGCTCATGGAGGGCTTCTACATCCGCGGCTTCGGCGGCACGGACTTTCGCCCCGTATTCGACTACGTCGACTCGCTCAAGAAGCGCGGGGAGCTGAAGGACCTCAAGGGGCTCATCTACTTTACCGACGGCTACGGGCAGTTCCCCGAGAAGATGCCCGAGTACGAGACGGCGTTCGTCTTCCTAGACGAAGGCGAACGCGAGACGCCCAAGGTACCGCCTTGGGCGATGAAGGTCCTCATCGACGAAGACGGCATCAACAGGTTCAAGACGACCATCGTCAAGTGAGCTACAAGTCACAGGAAGGGACTTGCGATATGAACATTCAAGCGGCAAAAGACCAGGTAAAAGACACCGTGGAGGCGTATCTTGCCAAAGACGATGCCGGCATGTACGTCATCGACCCCGTCCACCAGCGCCCTGTGTTCCTCGTGGGCGCGCCCGGCATCGGCAAGACGGCCATCATGAGCCAGGTCGCGCGCGAGCTGGGCATCGGCATGGTGTCCTACTCCATGACGCACCACACGCGCCAAAGCGCGCTCGGCCTGCCGAGCATCGAGGAGAAGGAGTTCGACGGACACGCGTACAAGGCCTCCGAGTACACCATGTCCGAGATCGTCGCGGCCATCTACGACTACATGAGCAACACGGGGCTCCGCCAGGGCATCTTGTTCCTCGACGAGATCAACTGCGTTTCCGAAACGCTCTATCCCTCGATGCTGCAGTTCTTGCAATTCAAGACATTCGGCAAGCACAAGGTGCCCGATGACTGGGTGATCGTGTGTGCCGGCAACCCGCCCGAGTACAACCGCTCCGTTCACGAGTTTGATATCGTCACGCTCGACCGTCTGCGCGAAATCGACGTCGAGCCCGACTATGGCGTCTGGAAGAACTACGCCAAGGAACAGGGGCTGCACCCGGCGGTCACGACCTTCCTCGAGGCGAAGAACGACTGCTTCTACAAAGTGGAGTCCAAGCCGGGCGGCGGCAAGTCTTTCGTGACGGCGCGTGGCTGGGAAGACCTCGCCGACATCATCGCCACCTACGAGCAGCTGGGCAAGCCGGTCAACCGCGACCTGTTCGCGCAGTTCCTCAAAGACGAGGACATCGCCGACCAGTTTGCCGTGTACTACACCCTGTTCGAGAAGTACCGTTCTGACTACCAGGTGGGCAAGATCTTGTCGGGGTACGCGACCGACGCCATCAGGAAGCGCGCGAAGGAGGCCGAGTTCGACGAGCGCGTCGCGCTGCTGAGCCTGCTGCTCGACGCCATCGCGGGGGAGTGCGCGAAGGCGCTCGACCAGGAGAGCCTCGTACTCGACCTGCGCGATGTCCTGCGCGAGGTCAAGCCCGAGCTTCTCGACGGCAAGACGGTCGACGAGACCCTGCATCCGCGCATCGAACGCCGCGAGCTCGAGCTTGCGCGCCGTATGGACGCCGGCATCGCATCGAAGGCGTTCGTGCGCAAGGAGCGC
>CACZQA010000309.1 GCA_902783175.1 uncultured Coriobacteriaceae bacterium | reverse complement strand
CTTTTTGTGCAATACCGTATGACATCGTATCTCCACGACCATCCAGACGGCAGCTCCCCCAGTGCGCTCGCCTCAATCCTCGGTATCTCATCCGCAATGGCTACAACGGTTATTTCCCAGCTCAAAGAGCGTAACATCGTATTTGTAGTACAAGAAGACAATGGCAGAACGCGCCTGAAGGCGTCACTAACAAAAGCAGGTGTCTACCTTTCGCGTGACGCAGACATCGCCTTGATGCTCGCACACGAGTCGTACTTTTCTCCGCTGTCTCCAAACCTACGCGCGATGGTCGTCGTCGGATCGGAAATCACCGCGAGTGCCACGCAGTACGGCAACAGAATCCGCGAAGGGCATTTTTTCGATGCGTTCGAGACGCTTCACGCATTTTCATTCGTTGAACTTCTTTCCACGAAGTTGGCACGCGAATTCGGCCTTCAGATCAACGAGATGCGCATCGTGTTTGCGCTGATCGAGGAGCAGCGGAACATGCGCCCGAGCGAGCTTTCGGACAAGCTGCTTCTAGCAGCGCCCAAAACCACCTACGCGCTCAACGCGCTCTCGGAAAAGGGCATCATCGAGAGTGCCGCCGACCCCACGGACAGGCGTGCGAAGCTGGTGATGATCGCACCCGAGAAGATACCCTGGGCGCAGCAGCTTGCCGACGCAGTCGAGAAGTTCTACAAATCGGGTATCCGCAGCGGCGGGCAGGCGGAATGGAGCGCCTACCACGAGGCGGCGTTCATCATCACGAGCGCCCTGCGCCGCAAGAAGAGCCGCGGAGCGCAAGAGAAACGCTGAGCTTGCGCGGCAGCATGCGCGAGAAATGTGGCAGTGCCACACATCTCGCGCATGTTGCCGTGTTGAGATTGCTGGCCTGCTCTCAGCCTTATTCACAAAAATTGCAGTCATCCAAAACATATTCCCATGGGTGTTCCCTCAGCGGTTCTCGTACCGTATGCCCGCCCCATCGCATGGATTGCTCGACCTACTTTCTCCTGTACATGCAAGCGTAGTTCATCCATTTTGCATGCTTTTTTCATGCTATACTGAATCGTGAATTGGAGACGCGGAGAGGAGCTGACATGCCGGCCCTGCAAGTGAAAGATTGTCCTGCCGAAACATATGAGCTGCTCAGAGAGTGCTCCGCACGAGAAAACCGCAGCATATCGCAGCAGACCCTCACCATTATCGAGCAGTACCTTGGCGTGCGCGCCCCCGAGGCAGCACCGTGCTCCGACGCTGGGCATCTCGCACCGACAGCTACCAGCAACAAACCAGAAATGGCGGAGCTTAGCTTTCTGGCGAGACGGCAAAGAACCTTCGAGCGTATCAACAGCCTCCCCTCGTTCGATCTGCCCGAAGGCTTCGATGACACGGCAGACCTCATTGCAGCCGCACGGGAGGAACGTTGGTAGTCTTGGACAACTGTGCACTCTTCGAGATTTTGCGGAAGAGCGATCGCGGACGCGCGCTCCAAGAGCTACTGATGGTCGAAGAAAAAGTAATCAGCGTCGAGCTCATCCGCGCCGAGGCAGTCAGCGTCTTACGCAAGCTCGTAGTGACGGGCAAGGTCACAAAAGGCGATGCGGGGAGCATGCTCGCGGTTGCCATGGACCTCATCGACGAGTTCTACCCCATGGCGGAACTCCAGATCGAGGCGATGAACGAGGGCATTCGGCTGAACCATTCCACTTACGACATGTTCTATTTCGTCCTCGCCCGTCGAATGGGAGCAACGCTCTTCACGCTTGACAACAAGCTCGCACAGCTTTGCGAAGAAAACGGCGTCGACTGCATCCACGAAGTCGAGCTGCGGTAGCGGGCGGGCATCCGCTGTAGCCCCACATTCGCAGAGCATGAGGCGCCCCTATGGGGTAGTTAGCGTCTCCCGAATCAGGATTCGGTGGGCAGCAGTATGGCGAAATGGACGCAGAGGTCTTCATGACCGGGGACGGGCATCCAGCCACGGATCCGGTCTGAGAGCTCGTTGTCGGTGACCGCCTCGCCGCCCTGCAGCGCCTTGGCGAGCTTACATCCCCTGTGGGAGGCGGGATCTCCAACTTTCGCGCATGTGCTGCCCTGGACGAAGCCCTTCGATTGCGCAATGGGATTGGACGCAATGACCGTATGGTTTGCGTCGATGAGCCTCGCCAGCCCGGGGAACGTGTCCCACATCAAATGAAAGCTCTCGATGATCTTCTCGTCTTCCACAGTAATCCCCTTCCCGACGGTGGTGTTGGTTCGATGGTATCACGCGCAAAGGAGAGCCGGGGTCGCGCACGTATGCACGGGAGCTGTGGCAGTGCCACGCATCTCGCGTACGACGAGACGCAGGGCGTTCGTGAATCGCGTGCGCAAAATAACCCGACCGGGCAAAATTGTCGAACTATTTCTCCGCAAAAGGAGTATCGTTTCGAGCCGTTACACATCTGACCGCCCACGAGCATGAATCGAGTGAAACTCACACAAAATGACCGCGCAAATGCAAGAGTCAACCCAATCTTTCAAGGCAGTGCCGAACACGGCAAAGGCGACGGAGACGCTGAGAGAAGCTGGCAGCCACATCGCGCACAACGTGCACGAGTCCACGCTTTCCGACTCCCCCACTACCGAGGCTGAAAGCCACACAGTTATGGGCAAGCTCAAACGCGCGGGCATCATCCTCGCCCAGCTCGTCGTTCTGATCGCAATCTACGAGGTCGGCTGCATCATCTCCCGCTACCTCCCCATCGCGATTCCCGGCAACATCGTCGGCATGGCGCTGCTGCTCGTCCTGCTCGCCACGGGCGTCCTCAAGGGCAAGCACATCGGCGGCGCGTGCGATTACATGATCGACAACATGTCCATCTTCTTCATCCCCGCCGGCGTCGGCATCATGGGGTGCTTCACCCTGCTGCAGGGCAGCGCGCTCAAGTTCGCGTTCGTGTGCATCGTCACCACCGTCATCGTCTTCATCGCGACCTCGGCGACCGTCATCGCCACCTCGCGCCTCATGAACCGCATCGCAGGCAAGCGCGCGGCGGCCTCTACAGAGACGCGCGCGTAGGGGAGCACCGACAATGCAAGTACCTTTCATCCTTGCCGCCGATGGCACCATCGACTTCAGTCTGCCAAGCACCCATTTTGCCCTCATGCTCCTTGTGGGCTCCATCGCCTCTGTGGCGGTGTTCGAGCTGTGCGTGCTGCTCTACAAGAAGGTGAAGACGCCGCTGCTCAACCCGCTGCTCGTCACGCTCGTGGGGCTCATCCTCGTGCTCACGCTCTTCAACATCCCGCTCGATACCTACGAGGAGAGCGTCTCTATCTTCTCGTTTCTGCTCGGGCCGGCAACCGTCGCGCTTGCCTACTCGGTCTACAAGCAGCGCCAGATCCTGAAGGAGCACTTCGTCCCCATCTTCGCAGGCTGCCTGGTCGGCTCCGTCGTGTCGATGGTCAGCGCCTACACGCTGTGCAAGGTGCTCGGGCTGGGGAGCGAGATGGCACTTTCGTTTATCCCCAAGTCGGTGACGACCCCCATCGCCATCGCCGCTTCGCAGGAACTCGGCGGAATCACGTCGATCACGGTTGCCGCCGTCATCATCACGGGCATCCTCGGCGCCATCTTCTCGCCCCTCATGGCGAAGATCTTCCATGTGAAGAACCGCATCGCGACCGGCGTCGCCATCGGCGCGTGCTCGCATGCCGTCGGCACGACCAAGGCCATCGAGATGGGCGAGCTCGAAGGCGCGATGTCCGGAGTCGCCCTTGCCGTATCCGGCATCCTCACGACAGTCATCGTCATCGTCGCGCACTGCGTGTTCCAGTGCTAGCAGCGCCGAAAATGGCACGATATCCACGGCCCCTCGTCTCAAAATGAGACGATACCCACGGCCCCTCGTGCCATAAACGAGGGCGGCCCGGGAACGCTTTCGCGCACCCGGGCCTTCACCCTAGCCGGAGCTGTTGTGTCCTATTCGCCCAGCTCCTATTCTTTCGGCACGCTCAAGGAGGGTGCCTGCCGAAAGCCACTCAATACTGCCAAGCGGCCGTAAACGTTGATGCTACGCGATCTCTTCCTCCATGTTGAGAGCCGCTGTGCCCATCTCGCCCGTCGAGACCCTCATGACGTCCTGGACGCCGGAGACGAAGATCTTGCCATCGCCCGCGCCGCCCGTGTGGAGCACGCGGTTCGCAGCTGCCACGACCAGGCCGGGGTCCACTTCGGAGACCACGATGTCCACTTGAAGCTTGGGCAGCAGGTTCATGTTGGTCTTGACGCCGCGGTACTGGCCGCTCTTGCCCTTTTGGATGCCGCAGCCCATCACGGTGGAAACCGTCATGCCCGTCACGCCGATCTGCGCGAGCGTGTCTTTCAAGGTGACGAACTTGTCCTCGCTGCAGATGATGCTCACGCGGGTGAGGTCGCCCGTAGCCTTGACGGGAACCGGCTCGAGGCCCGTGAGGTCGACCGGCGCCGCAGATTCGGACGCGACAGCGGGAACGACCGGGACGAAGTCGGCATACGCTGAGACGAGGCCGTGTTCGGAAACGTCCAGGCCCTCGAGCTCTTGGTCGCTCTCAACGCGCAGGCCAATCGTGTGCTTGAGGATGGAGAACAGGACCACGCCGCAGATGATAGTCCAGGCCAGAATGGCGAGCATGCCCAGGAACTGGATGCCGAGCTGGTCGAAGCCACCGCCGTAGAACAGGCCGGGGTTGATCTCCACATCGTAGGTGCTCAGAATCTCGGGGTTGGCGAGCAGGCCGACGGAGACGACGCCCCAAGCGCCGCAGATGCCGTGCACGGAGGAAGCGCCGACCGGGTCGTCAACGCCCCTGCGGTCGATGAAGGGGACGAAGACGCAGACCAGGATACCGGCGACGACGCCGACGACGCATGCGCCGATGGAGTCGACGACCGCGCAGGGAGCCGTGATGCCGACGAGGCCCGCAAGCGACGCGTTGAGCGTCATGGTGACATCGGGCTTGCCGTCTTTAGCCCAGGTGAAGATCATGGCAGCGACAGAAGCCGTGGCAGCGCCGATCGTGGTGGTCGTGAAGATCTGCGCGACCTGCGCGGTGGTGCCACCGGCAGCGCCGTTGAAGCCGTACCAGCCAAACCACAGGATGAAGACGCCGAGGGCACCGAGCGTGATGGAGTGGCCGTTGATCGCGTTGGGCTTGCCGTCCTTGTCGTATTTGCCGATGCGGGGGCCGAGGAACGCAGCGCCGATGAAGGCCATGACGCCGCCGACCATGTGGATGACGCCCGAGCCGGCCCAGTCAAAGAAGCCGAGCTGAGACAGCCAGCCGCCGCCCCATACCCAGTGGCACTCGATCGGGTAGATTACCAGCGAGATGAAAAGCGAGTAGATGATGTAGGTCGAGAACTTCGTGCGCTCTGCCATGGCGCCGGAGACGATGGTCGCCGCCGTGGCGCAGAAGACGAGCTGGAAGAAGAAGTTCGCCCAATCCACCGCATCGAAGCCGGACGTCGCGAACATGCCCAGCGTGGGCAGGCCGATAAAGCCGCCGAGCGCGTCTTCGCCGCTCATGAGCCCAAAGCCCAGCACCAGAAACGCCACGGTGCCAACGCAGAAGTCCATCAGGTTTTTCATGATGATATTGCCGGCGTTCTTCGCACGCGTAAAGCCGGTTTCGACCATGGCAAAGCCGGCTTGCATGAAGAACACGAGCACTGCTCCGACGATGTACCACAGGCTGTCAGCGCCT
>CACZQA010000308.1 GCA_902783175.1 uncultured Coriobacteriaceae bacterium | reverse complement strand
CGTGAGCATTCGGTGGCGCTTTCTCTTAGCTTGCTCCAATAGTTTTGATTGCTCCTGATTATATTTTTACCCTTGGTTTTGAACAAGGGTTTTGAGTGTTAGGCGGGACGTCCTGCGCGTGTCGGACGTGCGGCGTACGCGACAAACCGGCAAGGCATTGGCGATATACGTGACAGACCGGCTAGACTCTGACCGTTTTTGGCCAATAGCTCGCCGGTTTGTCATGCATATGGTCAGGAGCTCTCCGGTCTGTCACCGGCAGCGCCTTCGTGAACCGAAGGGACAGGCCGGGGTGTCCCTTCGGTCCAAAGTGGCACGATACCCACGGCCCCTCGTGTCAGTTTTTGCCATTGTGCTCACAAATGCGTATAATGCCGTGTTCATGAACATGTAAACTTTTCGTGACACGAATGTGAAAAATGATGATTGACTACTACGAGTTCCAGGTTCTCGCAAACAGCGCCGCACAGAAGTCGACCCAGCGCGACATCGCCGCCAAGGCGGGCATCTCGGTTGGATCGGTGAACAAGGCCGTCGCCTCGCTCCAAGAAAAGGGCCTGCTCAACAGCAGCGCCGCGCCCACGAGCGCCGGAATCGCCGCGCTCGAGCCCTACCGCGTCGACAACGCCATCATCCTCGCCGCGGGCATGGCCACGAGGTTTGCCCCGCTCTCGTTCGAAAAGCCCAAGGCACTGTTCGAAGTCCAGGGCGAAATCCTCATCGAGCGCCTCATCCGCCAGCTTCAAGAGGCGGGCATCGACGACATCACCGTGGTCGTCGGCTACATGAAGGAATCGTTCTTCTACCTCGAGGACAAGTTCGGCGTGAAGATCGCCGTCAGCAACGACTATTCCAAGCGTAACAACCACTCCTCGCTGCTCGCCGTCAAAAGCTCCTTCGGCAACACCTACCTGTGCTCTTCGGACCTCTACTTCGAGAAGAACGTCTTCAGCCCCTACTCCTACGGGACCTGGGTCACCTGCGTGAAGAAAGGCGGCCCCGACGACCGCTACATCTTGAAGAGCAACCGGACCGGACAGGTCTCGGAGATGTCGAAAACCGGCACCGGACACTACGAGATGCGCGGTCCCGCGCATTTCACGAAAGACGACGCCACGCGTCTGATCGCCCGCATAGAAGACGAGTACGACCAGCCCGAAACCGCACCCAAGCTCTGGGACGACATCCTCGCCGAACACCTCGACGAGTTCTCCCTGCGCGCCCGCATCCTGCCCAAAGGCGTCATGCACGAGTTCAACTACGTGCAGGACCTGGCCAGCTTCGATGCCGACTTCTTCGAGAACGTCGACTCGCGCATCCTGGAAAACATCTGCAAGGCCCTCGAGTGCAAACGCTCGGACATCACGGGCGTGGAGCCGGTCAAGGCGGGACTGACCAACCTCTCGGTGCTGTTCTCGTGCAAGGGCAAGCAGTACATCTACCGCCACCCGGGCGTCGGCACGGAGGAAATCGTCAACCGCAGGGCAGAAGCGCACGCCCTCGGGATCGCCAAGAAGCTCTCGCTAGACGAAACCTACGTGTACGAAGACCCCGAGGAGGGCTGGAAAATCTCCGCCTACATCCCCGGATGCGAGGAGTTCGACTACTACAACCCCGCGCACGTCAAGCAGGCGATGCAGATCCTGCGCACGCTGCACACGAGCGGCGAGGTGTCGCCGTGGTCGTTCGACTTCCACGACGAGGGGAAGCACATCGTCAAGCTCCTCAAAGACGCGTCGTACCCGCTCCCGCGCGACTTTGACAGCCTGTCGCAGGAAATCGACGCGCTCGCCTCCTACCTCAAGCTCGAGGCGGGCGCGCCCGTGCTCTGCCACAACGACTTCTACGGGCCCAACCTGCTCGTCAAGGGCGACGAGATGCAGCTCATCGACTGGGAGTACGCCGCCATGGGCGACTACGGCTGCGACCTGGGCAACTTCGTCTCGCAGGGCTCGGGCTACTCCATCGAGCAGGCAGAGTCGCTCGTGAGCATCTACTTTGGGCGCGAGGCCACCGCCGAGGAGGTCCGTCACTGCCTGGGCTGCACCGCCGTCGTCGGCTGGTACTGGTACGTGTGGTCGATCTACAAGGAGATGCAGGGCAACCCCGTCGGGGAATGGCTCTACACCTGGTACAAGGCCGCCAAGCAGTTCTGCGCGCACGTGCTCCCCCAGTACCGCGCCAACGCCCCTCAGGCCACCGGCGCACAGGGGGGCGCCCTCGCAAAAGAGGAGTTCGACCGCCTGGTCGCCCTGGAGCAGGCGGGAAAGGCTACCCCCGAGCAGCTCGAGCAGCTCGAACCCTACCGCGCAAAGCGCGCCATCCTGTTTGCCGCCGGGTTTGG
>CACZQA010000307.1 GCA_902783175.1 uncultured Coriobacteriaceae bacterium | reverse complement strand
GGCGACCCGTCGTCTTCGTGCGTGGGCTGCCTGAGCTGCGCGAACGTCTGCCCCACCGAAGCGATACCCTACACGCAGACAGCCGATGCGCGCACGATCTGGAACCGCACGTTCGAGCTCGTCAAGTGCGAGAGGTGCGGGGCCGTCATGGGCACGCCGGAATCGGTGGCGCACGCCGCCAAGCGCGCAGGCCTCGACGAGGTGCCGACGCTGTGCGACGAGTGCCGCAAGAAGCTGATCGCCGACGAGATGATGCCCGCCTACCGCCTCTCGTGAGAGGACGCGAAGGCCAACGGCACGAGACGAGCAAGCGCGGGGCATGGCGGCGCGGCCGTCACGCCCCGCGCACGTTAAGGAGGAGCCATGTCCGTACCCGCCCGCTACAGTAGAAACCTGCACTCGCTCTCCGAAGACGAGTGCGCTGCCCTGGCCGGCAAGCACGTCGTGGTCGTGGGCTGCGGCGGACTGGGCGGCTATTGTATCGAGGAGCTCGCGCGCCTGGGCGTGGGGCACCTGCGCGCCATCGACGGCGACGCGTTCGAGGAAAGCAACCTCAACCGGCAGATACTCGCCACGCAGGCAACGCTCGGGCAGGACAAGGCGCAGACGGCCGCCGCACGCGTGCTGGCGGTAAACCCCCTCGTCGCCGTCGAGCCCGTGAGCACGCTCCTCGACGAGGGCAACGCGGGTGCGCTCGTAGAGGGCGCCGACTGCGTCATCGACTGCCTGGACAACTTCGAGGCGCGCTTCACGCTGGCGCGCGCCTGCCAGCATTCGGGCACCGTGCTCGTGTACGGCGCCATCGCCGGCTGGTTCGGCCAGGTGTGCACGGTGTTTCCCGGTGACGTCTCGTTTGTGGAGATCTACGGCTCGGTGGGCGAGGGGGACACAAGCCAGCACCTCAAGCTCGGCAACCTGCCGTTCACGGCGGCGACCACCGCGAGCATCATGGCAGCCGAAGCGGCCAAGGTGCTGCTCGGGCACGGCGAGCCCATCCGCAACCGCCTCATGATGATCGACCTTCTGGACGGCTCGGTCGACGAGCTGCCGTTTGCGCACTAGGCGCGGCGCTGCCGCACGCAGCTGCCGGCCACACGCTTACAGGCGCGCGGCGACCATGACGAGAAACGCGATGAGGGCAAGCGCGACAAGGGCGATGCGCAGCGGGACCTTTGCCTTCCCGGGCACGCGCAGATCGCGTGCGAGGCTCTTCATGCCCGTCCAACCATGCCACACGAACGCCGCGAGCAGCACGGCTGAAGCCGCCCACGTGACAGCCGGGACGACGGCGGGGTGCGCCACGTGCACGCAGAGCACGGCGAGCACGACCGCGCCCGTCACCCACTTGAGCACCTGATGGCGCTTCTTCTTGTCGCTGGGAGGGCGCACGCTGTCGTTCCACATGAGCAGCGTCGTCGCAACGGAAAGCCCGATGTGCACCGCCGCGAGGGCGAGCAGGCAGTACAAGAGCGGATAGGGCGCGCGGGATGCCGCGTCCGCGCCCGCCGCCGAGGCAAACAGCGCATGTCCCAGAAACGCCACCACGAGCAGCGCCGCCACGCCGGCGTTCACGAGCCTGGTCACGCGCGCGTATCGCTCGTCCGTCCTCATCGAATCCTCCCCCGCCCTCAACACGCGATCGCGCCGCTACGAGCCGAACAGCTCCAGAAAGCGCGCGAGCGACGGCGTCCGCGGGCGGTCGAGTAGCTGCTTGGTCTGCCCCATCTCGACGATGCGCCCGCCTTCCATGAAGACCAGCATATCCGAAACGCGCGCCGCCTGCTTGAGCGAGTGGGTGATGAAGACGACCCCCGCGTTGTGCCGCTCGCGGTACTCCCGTACGAGCCGCTCGGCCTTGAGCATGGACTCGCCGTCCAGCGCGGCGGTCGGCTCGTCCAGCAACAGCCAGGTCCCCGGCCCCACGAGCGTGCGCGCGAGCGCCATGCGCGCGGTCTGCCCGCCGGAAAGCCGTTTGGCCTTTTGCTGCGCGAGCGCGGAGAGGTCGAGCGCCTTCATCAGCTCCTCGGCGCGCCCGGCGGCCTCCGGCACGGCGTCGGCGCCCAGCAGCACGTTGGCGCGCGTGCTCCCGTAGAAGGCGTAGCTTCGCTGGGGCATGTAGCGGACGCGGTCGCCCGGGTCGGGCACGACGGCTCCGGAGGTCGGCGCGAGCACCCCGGCGATGCAGCGCACAAGCGTGCTCTTGCCGCATCCGTTCGCGCCGATCACCGCGTAGCTCGTGCCGCGCTCGAGCACGAGCCCGTCGATGTCGAGTGCCGTGACGTCGCCGTAGCGCACGATGAGCCTGTCGATCCTCATTCGCCCACCCTCGTCTGCAGCACGTGGGCGACGATGTTGATGAGAAAGAACAGCCCCACCAAGATGAGCCCGAGCGCGATGGCCATCTTGAAGTCGCCGCGGTTCGT
>CACZQA010000306.1 GCA_902783175.1 uncultured Coriobacteriaceae bacterium | reverse complement strand
GGTTACGAAGCTAGGCGAGGCACTCTGCCAGGTCGGCTTCGGGGGTCGTGGTCGGGGCGATTGCGTAGTTCTCGACCAGGACGTTCAGGACGTTGGGGCTGATGAATGCCGGCAGCGTCGGGCCAAGCTTGATGTTCTTGATGCCGAGGTGCAGCAGCGAAAGCAGGATGCAGACTGCCTTCTGCTCGTACCAGGACAGGATGAAGGACAGCGGCAGGTCGTTCACGCCGCAGTCGAACGCGTTGGCAAGCGCGAGCGCGATCTGCACGGCGCCGAAGGCGTCGTTGCACTGGCCGACGTCGAGCAGGCGCGGGATGCCGCCGATGGTGCCGAGGTCGAGGTCATTGAAGCGGTATTTGCCGCAGGCCAGGGTGAGGATGACGCAATCGTCGGGGATCTGCTCGACGAGCTCGGTGTAGTAGTTGCGGCCCGGACGTGCGCCGTCGCAGCCGCCGACCAGGAAGAAGTGCTTGATGGCGCCGGACTTGACGGCGTCGACGACCTTGTCGGCGATGGAGAGCACGGTGCCCTGGCCAAAGCCGGTCGTGACCTTGTGGCCGCCGTTGATGCCGGTCAGCTCCTGGTCCTCAGCGTAGCCGCCCAGCTCGAGCGCCTTCTCGATGACGGGCGTGAAGTCCTTGTCGTCGCCGATGTGCACGAGCTCGGGGAAGGAGACCATTTCGGTGGTGTAGACGCGGTCCTTGTAGGAGTCCTTCGGGGGCATGAGGCAGTTCGTGGTGAACAGCACCGGAGCCGGGATGTTGTCGAACTCCTTCTTCTGGTTCTGCCATGCGGTGCCGAAGTTGCCCTTGAGGTGGGAGTACTTCTTGAGCTCCGGATACGCATGCGCGGGGAGCATCTCGCCATGGGTGTAGACGTTGACGCCCTTGCCCTCGGTCTGCTGCAGCAGCAGCTCGAGGTCCTTGAGGTCATGACCGGACACGACGATGAAGGGGCCCTTTTCGATGGTCAGCGTGACCTCGGTGGGCTCGGGGGTGCCAAACGCGCCGGTGTTGGCGGCATCGAGCATGCCCATGCAGGTGATGTTGACCTCGCCGACCTTCAGCGTGAGGGGCAGCAGCTCGTCGAGGGTGTCTTTCTCGGCCAGCGCGGCAAGCGCCTCGAAGAAGAAGTTGTCGACGGTCTCGTCGGTGGAGCCCAGGACGCGTGCGTGGTACGCGTAGGCGGCGACGCCGCGGATGCCGAAGAGGATGAGGCTCTTCAGGGAGCGGATGTCCTCGTCCTCGTTCCACATGGTGGCCATGTCGTAGTCCTCGACGACCTCGATGTCGGCTGCATCGGCAATCGCCTTGGCTTCCTCGTGCACGAGCCTGGTGAGCTCGTCAACGGTCTCCTTGTTGAAGTTGACGTTGGTGACGCAGGTGAACAGGCCATCGACGACGAGCTTCTTGGCGTTGTCGGTGATGTTGCCGGCCGCGCGCGCGGTGCGTGCCAAACCGACCATCGCCCCGGTCAGCTCGTCTTGGGCGAATGCGACGTCGCCGGGCTTGCCGCAAACGCCGGCCTTGCCGGTGCAGGCCTCGCAGCCTGCGGTCTGCTCGCACTGGAAGCAGAACATGGTGTTGTCAGACATGGTTCCCTCTTTCTCTCGTGTGCTCGTTATCGCCAATATCGACGCTTCAGTTCTCGAGGATCTTTCCGTCGAGGCTGAAGGTAACGACGTTCCAGGGGATGAACTTGCCAGAGGCCTTGAGCGCCTCGACGGTCGCGTATTCCAGACCGCCGCAGCACGGGACCTCCATGCGGGTCATCGTCACGGATTTGATGTTGTTGTTCTTGATGATCTCGGTCAGTTTCTCGGTGTAGTCGACGCCATCGAGCTTGGGGCAGCCGATGAGCGCGACCTTGTTCTTCATGAAGTCGGCGTGGAAGTTGCCGTAGGAGTACGCGCAGCAGTCTGCCGCGATGAGCAGATGCGCTCCGTCGAAGTACGGTGCCTGCAGCGGCGCGAGCTTGATCTGGACGGGCCAGTTGCGAAGCTGCGAGACGGCCGCGGCGGGAGCGGCAGGTGCTGCCTGCTCGGCGGGCTGCTCGTGCTCGAGCGTGCGGGATTGGCTGCCGGGGCATCCGCTTCCGGCGTGTGCCAGGTTCTCCAATGCAGTTCTCCTCTTGTTGGCGGCGACGGCGGCGCTGTCGTAGGCCGCGGCCTCCCTCTCGATGAACGAAATAGCGTCGGTCGGGCAGGCGGGAAGGCAATCTCCCATGCCGTCGCAGTAATCGTCGCGCGTGAGGCGCGCCTTGCCG
>CACZQA010000305.1 GCA_902783175.1 uncultured Coriobacteriaceae bacterium | reverse complement strand
GGATTCGGGCCCCGAAACGTCTCCCTTGGTCCGCCCCGCGGCGAAATCCGTCTCCCTTGAGGTGTTTCGCGGTATTAAGCGGGTGCGGGTGTCGCGGGATGCTCCGAGGGCGACGGAATCGGCCCGCGGGGCGTCTCCCTCGGCCCGTCCCGTGCCGTGCATGTCGCGAAGGGCCCCAAAGGCGAAACCCTCGACGCCCGGGAATTCTCCCTCGGCCCGTTCCGCGGCTTCGGGCGTCTCCCTTGGACTGTCCCGCGCCATCTGGCGGGCAGAGCTGCCGCGGGAGGCTGCGAGGGCGACGGATTTGGGCCCCGAAACGTCTTCCTTGGAGTGCCCCGCGGCGAAATCCGTCTCCCTTGGCCCGCCCCGTGCCGTGCATGTCGCGAAGGGCCCCAAAGGCGAAACCCTCGACGCCCGGGGCGTCTCCCTCGGCCCGTCCCGCGGCTTCGGGCGTCTCCCTTGGACTGTCCCGCGCCATCTGGCGGGCAGGGCTGCCGCGGGAGGCTGCGAGGGCGACGGATTCGGGCCCCGAAACGTCTCCCTTGGTCCGCCCCGCGGCGAAATCCGTCTCCCTCGGCCTGTTCCGCGGCATCGAGCGGGTGCGCGCGGCGGTTACTTGAGCTCGATGCTCTTCACGCCCTTGCGCGAGGTCTTGCGGTAGATCGAGAACTTGTGGCCGATGACCTGCACGACCTGGGCGCCGGTGAGCTCGGCGAGCGCGTCGGCGGCATCGCGCGCGGACATGCCGGCGCTGTCCTGCACGCTGCACTTGACGAGCTCATGAGACTCGAGGTTCTCGTTGGCGGCAGACACGACCGCCTCGACGCCCGCCTTGCCGATGGAGACGGTGGGGCTCAAGGTGTTGCACATGCTGCGGAGCTGCCTGATCTGGGCTTTGGTGAGTTCCATGGGGATTCGCTTTCTACTATCTGTTGCACGTATCGAGTGCGCGCCTCAACCTGCGTCGCACGCGAAACGCGCTGCTTTCCTGCTTTTCGCGAGTGTGGAGGGTAGCATACCTCGCCAGGCCGTGCCCGCTCTTCACACAAGGTGCCCAAAGTTTGCCGTACGGCGAGCGTGAACTGCCGGGGAGCGCACGTCAGCGAAGCAGCGCGCTTATTCGAAGAACTGCCGTATGAGGTCGCAGGCGCGGCGCGCCTGGGGCGATTGCCGCATCCCGTGTCTCGCGAGAAATCCCACCTGCACACGCGCATCGGGGCTTGCGAGGGGCGTGAAGTGCAAGCCATCGGTTGGCAGCGCGGCGTCGTTTTGGCAGGTCTCGAACGCGCGCGAGTCGATGAGGGTTGCGTACCTGCCGTGCGCGAACTCGACGAGCAACCTGATATTTGACGTCCTGAGCTGGATGTTTCTGAGCGGGTGCTCCTTGAACAGCAGCTCGACCTGCCGTGCCATCTCCTTATACGAGTTGCGCGCGAGCGGCGTGTCCGAAAGCTCCGCAAGCTCGATCTGGTCGCGATCGGCCAGAGCGAAACCCTCGCGCCACGCGACGCCGATCGTGGTCTCGAACAGCGGGTAGAAGTCCAGCGAGCGGTCCTTTGCAATGCTCGCGCGCGTCGGGTTGTATATCTCGGTCACGAACACGTCTGACTCGCTGCATTTGCCGAGCCGCTTTCTGATGTCCTTGAAGCTCACCTCGCGCAGCGCCGCGTTGCCGAGCGTCTCGCGAAAGCGTCCCATCCCCGCGAGCATGGCGGTCATGTAGGCCGAGGCGTAGATGACCAGGTCGGCAGAAGCGTTCTCTGCATTTCCGCCCTCTTTCAGGCTCAGCTCGTACAGGGCATCCATCATGTCCTTGTAGTCGTCGAAGATGGTCTGCGCATGCCCGAGGAACAGCTTGCCGGCAGCGGTGAGCTCGACGCCGGCGTGCGTGCGCTCCACGAGTTTCATGCCCAGCTCGTCTTCGAGTGTGCTGATGGCCTTGTTGAGCCCCTGTTGCGTGATGAACGAGCGCTGCGCGGCCTTGTTGAACGACCCGGCACGGGCCAGCTCGATAAAGTACCGAAACGCGTCGATCTGCATGCGCCCTCCCGAAAAATGCAGCCATACATTCTTTGCTTCTCGAATTCTTCACTTTTCGATTATCCAGGCTTTGACCTGCAATTTCAACCATCGGTTGCATCGACCTGCAAACGCTTGGTTAATCTCCGTGTCTCACCCTGCGGCTAGAATCGAATCGAAAGCACGCGCAACGGCCACGCCGGCTGTGCGCGGGCACGAGAAGAGGGAGAAAGGAAGGGAACCATGGCTGAGGGAGAGAGCTACGTCTACACCTGCTGTCCCGGCTGGGGCGACCACGAGTTCTGCGCGATCAAGACCATCGTCAAAGACGGCAAGATCGTCCGGACCGAGAAGGCCGACTACACCGGTGCCGAGGCCAACGAGGGCTACATCTGCCAGAAGGGCATCATGTCCTGCAGGCAGCCCTATGACGAGAATCGCCTGCTCTACCCGCTCAAGCGCGTGGGCGAGCGCGGCGAGGGCAAGTTCGAGCGTATCAGCTGGGATCAGGCCATGGACGAGATTGCGGCAAAGCTGCTCGAGCTGCGCGACAAGTACGGCCCCGAGACGCTCGCGATGTGGAACGTCGTCGCATCGCTTCCGCCCAGCCAAGGCCTGCACTGCTGCCTGTCCTCGCGCTTTATGGGGCTGTGGGGCGCAACTGATCCGAACCAGGCCTACGGTCTCGATAACGGCCCATATTACGCATCGTTCTTCGACATGGGCAATTTCTACAAGTACATGACCACCGACCCAGCGAACTTTGACACGAGCAACCTGTTCATCGTGTGGGGCGCCAACCCGATTGAGAACCAACAGCGCATCGCCAACCACATGGTCAACCTGCGTGCCAATGGGGGCAAGATCATCGACATCGGCCTGATTTTCGACGGCACCGCCGGTTTCGCCGACGAGTTCATCCCCGTCAGGCCTGGCTCCGACCCGGCGCTCTCCATGACGATGGTGAACCTCATCATCGAAAACAAGCAGTACAAAGAGGATTTCCTACTGCGCTATACCGTCGCGCCGTTCCTCATCCGCGACGACAACGACATGTACCTGCGTGACGAAGACGGCAACTACGTGGTGTGGGATCTCGACACCAACGCTCCGATGAGCATGGTCATGGGCAGCCAGGACAGCCCGTCCGAGCACATGGAGCTCGACGGCGCGCACGTCGTC
>CACZQA010000304.1 GCA_902783175.1 uncultured Coriobacteriaceae bacterium | reverse complement strand
TTCTAGCAGAAAAGCACGATACAATGTTGCGCAGTGTCCGCACAAAAGGAGATTACTTTTGCTGAGCAGTATATTCTTCGCCTTCGCGCTCGCCTGGATCGTCGCCGTGCTCATCTGGGTCATCGTCACCGCACAGGGCATCCGCAAGGCAATCTACGGCAACCGCAAGGGCCACGCGGGCGACGTGCTCAAAGCGGTCGCCCCCGGCATCGTCGCGCTCGTCATCGGCGCCGCGGTCCTCTTTGGCATAAGCTTCCTGCTCCGCTAGCGCCACATCGCGCTCGCGTTCCTGGTCTGCACCATGAATACAACAGGGGCGGAAAAGCTCTCGCTTCCCCGCCCCTGATCGTCGCCTCTCGCAAACGCGAGACTCAGGCTCGTCCCTCAGACGCGCACGTCCTGCTCGCCCTCGCCGAGCTTTTTCTGCTCGGTCGGCAGCGCCTCCTGGTCGCGCAGGCCGATGATTGGCGCGCCTTCGCCACGGATGAAGTCGCCCGTGACCGTCACGTGCCCGATCGTCTGGTCCTTGGGCACCTCGTACATGATGTTGAGCATGAACTTCTCGATGATGGCGCGCAGCGCACGAGCGCCGGTATCCTGCTCCAGCGCCTGCTTGGCAATCTCGCGCAGCGCCGAATCGTCAAAGTCGAGCGTGACGCCGTCGTATGCCATGAGTGCCTGATACTGCTTGATGAGCGCGTTGTGCGGCTTGACGAGGATGTCGTAGAGCATGTCCTCGTCGAGCGCTTCCATCGTGCACAGGATGGGCAGGCGTCCCAAGAACTCCGGAATCAGGCCGTATTCCTTGAGGTCCTCGACCTTGACGTGCTCGAGGATATCGCGGTCGTCGTCGTAGTTCTCGCGCACGGCAGCGCCAAAGCCGATGCCCGCGCTCTTGTTGAGGCGCTTCTTGATGATCGTGTCGAGCCCCGGGAACGCGCCGCCGCAGATGAACAGGATGTTGCTCGTGTCGATGGTCGCGTTGCGGGAGAACGGCGTCTTCATGCCGCCAGACAGCGGAACCTCCATCGTCGTGCCCTCGAGCACCTTGAGCAGTCCCTGCTGCACCGACTCTCCGCCGATGTCGCGCCCGCCGCTCGTGCCCTCCGGGCCGCCGTTGCGCTTGGCGATCTTGTCGATCTCGTCGATGTAGACGATGCCGTGCTCCGCGCGCTCGATGTCGCCATCGGCCGCGGTGATGAGCTTGGTGATGATGGACTCGATGTCATCGCCCACATAGCCCGCCTGCGTGAGCGTCGTGGCATCGGAAATGGCCAGCGGCACGTCGAGCAGCTGCGCGAGCGTCTTGATCAGGTAGGTCTTGCCGGTGCCGGTCGGGCCGAGCATCAAGATGTTGCTCTTGTCGATCTGTACATCGGTGTTCTTCTGCGCCTCGTAGCGCTTGTAATGGTTGTACGTCGCCACGGCGATGATCTTCTTGGCGAGCTCCTGGCCCACGACGTAATCGTCGATCTGCCCCTTGAGGATATGCGGAAGCGGAACAGGCGCCATGATGGGCTCGTTGGGGTCGCGCTTCTTCTCGGGCTCGCCACCGCCCATGCCAAACGGCCCCGACCCGGAGCCGGTGAAGAACCCGATGTTGCCCCAGGGGTTCCAGCCTCCCTGGTTGCCGCTTGCGTTGCCGCCCGACGCAGAGCCATCGTCGTTGACGGCCTCGCCCGTGACCTCCTCGATGGGGTTGCCGTTTTCGTCGGTCGTGGTCTTGGGCTTGTCGTTTGAACCCTGCGGCTGTCCGGGCATCGTGAAGCCGAACATCTGGGACATCTGGTTGACTTCCTTTTCGAGGCAGGAAGGGCAGATGAGCATGTTGGGCGGTAGCTGGATGAGCGTGCCGACCTCGCTTTCGGTCTTGCCGCAGCGCATGCAGCGTCGCTCGTTGCGGTTGTTGTTCTCTGTGGTGTCCGCCATGCGATTAACCTCTCGTCAAATAGCTACAGGCCGCGAAAAGAATCGCGGCCTGTACATGATTGCCTATTACGCTGTTGCACGTGCACATGGATGATGAACCGTTACCCGCGTGCATCTAACCGTCATCGAGCGACGCTACTCGTCAGAAGAGCGCGAGCTCCTGCTGGAGCT
>CACZQA010000303.1 GCA_902783175.1 uncultured Coriobacteriaceae bacterium | reverse complement strand
TTGGGGCAGGTGCCCACGCGGCTGTCGGCGATGACCGCCTCGGCGATTTCTTCCGAGACCTGCTCGGAGGCGGGAATCAGCTCGTCCATGATGCCGCCGAGCAGCTTGCGCGAGTGCAGCACGACGTCGTCGCGCTGGCGCTCGCCGTTGGCGACCTGCGTCATCTCCTCTTCGAGCTCGGCGGTCATATTGGGCGTGGTGATGTGCGGGGCAAAGCGCTCGAGAGCCTCGATGATGGCGAAGCCGAGCTGCGTCGGCTCGATGGGGTCGCCCTGGATGTAGCGGCGGTTTGCCAGCTTCTCGATCATCTCGTGGCGCGTCGCCTTCGTGCCCAGCCCATGCGCCTCCATCTCCTGGATGAGCTTGCCGGAGCTGTAGCGCGCCGGCGGCTCGGTCTGCTTGGCGGTGCAGGTGGCGTCGTAGAAGTCGAGGACCTGTCCTTCTTCCACTGCGGGCATCTGCTCGTCTTTCTTCATGCCGTACTGGTACACCGCACGGTAGCCCGGCACGACGAGCACGTTGCCGCGGGCGTTGAACGTCTCGCCGTTGACGTCGAGCGTGACCTTGGTCCCCTCGATGACGGCGGCGTCGGAAAGCGTTGCCATAAAGCGGCGCGCGATGAGGTTGTAGAGCTTCCACTCCTCGGGGCGCAGCTTGTCTTGATCGGCGGCACCCGTCGGGTAGATGGGCGGATGGTCGGTATCTTGCTGCTTGCCGCGCGTCGGGTGGAACGCGCCCGAAGAGAGCAGCTTCTCGGCCTGCTCGCGCAGCGAGGGGACCTTCGCGAGGGTCTTCAAGACGCCCGCAAAGTCCAGCCCCTCCGGGTAGACCGTGTTGTCGACACGTGGATAGGACGTGAGACCTGCCATGTAGAGCGATTCCGCGATGCGCATGCAGCGCGAGGGGCGGATGCCGATGGAGCTTGCCGCCGCCATGAGCGAGGTCGTGTTGAACGGCGCGGGCGGGTTCGACCTGCGGCGCTTCTTCTCGATGGAGACGACCTCGGCCTGCGTGGCGTCTTTGATGTGGTCCATGACGGCCTTCGCGGCGGACTCTTCTTTGAAGCGCGCCGTCGCGTGGGTCACGCCAAACGAGTCTTCCTCGTCGGCACCCTGCGGCTTGCTCTTGGCGTCGATGACCCAATAGTCCTCGGGGATAAACGCCTGGCGCTCCTTCTCGCGCTCCACCACCAGCGCGAGCGTCGGCGTCTGGACGCGCCCAGAAGAGCGCACGTTGCCAAACCCGCTTTGGCGCACGAGCGTCAGGTAGCGGGTGAGCACCGCGCCCCAGATGAGGTCGATGTACTGCCTCGACTCGCCGGCATGCGCCAGGTCAAAGTCGAGGTCCTGCAAGTTGGCGGGGCTGAACGCGTCTTGGATCTCCTTCTTGACGAAGGCGGAGTAGCGGGCGCGGGTGATCTGGGCACCCGGGTTGACGCTGCGCACGACCGAGAGCGCGTCCAGGCCAATGAGCTCGCCTTCGCGGTCGAAGTCCGTGGCGATGACGATTTCATCGGATTTCTTCGCCAGGTTCTTGAGCGAGCGGATGATGTCCTTTTCCGCCGGAATCTTGATCAGCGGCGCGTAGGTGAGGTACGGCAGGGCCGGAATCTTCCAGCTCTTGAGGTTGATGCCGTCTTTGTTGAACGGCTTGCGTTTGGTGTCCCACGGCGGGGTCGGCAAGCTCGACGGCACGTCGGGTGCGTCGATGACCTCGCCTTCGGCATCCACACCACTCCAGCCGCTCTTCTTGCTGTAGACCAGGTCAACCGGAAAGTCGACGCCGAGGATATGCCCGCGCAGGCCGATGGCCACGCAGTCTTTCCCGTCGCGCTCGAAACGGTAGACGGGGGTGTTGTAGACCTTGTCCTCCTTGGGCTTTCCCGCCGCGAGGAGGCGCGAGATCTGGCGAGCGGCATCGTTTTTCTCGGTGATAATCAGTTCCATCTTCAAACTGCTCATTCTATTCGCTGATCACGATTTACAATCTGCACAGAGAGATTGCGAGAGCGGGACCCGAAAGGTCTCGTGATGCTCGATTTTAACCACATACGCAAGTGTCTGGCTAGCTCGCTTGGCGAAACCCTCTGGCCGACGCGCTGCATCGGATGTGACGAGCCCG
>CACZQA010000302.1 GCA_902783175.1 uncultured Coriobacteriaceae bacterium | reverse complement strand
GCGCGAGGACCTGCTGCATGACGAGTGGCTGCCCAACACCCCGTCCATCATGCGCTGGAAGGCCCAGGCCGAAGGCGGTTCCATGGTGAACACTCCCCCGTGCTACGGCATCTACATCTGCGGTCTCGTGTTCAAGTGGCTCAAGCAGCTCGGCGGCCTTGAGGCCATCAAGGCGCGCAACGAGAAGAAGGCGAAGATTCTCTACGACTTCCTCGACCAGAGCAAACTGTTCAAGGGCACCGTCGTCCCCGAGGCGCGCTCGCTCATGAACGTGCCGTTCGTGACGGGCGATGACGAGATGGACAAGAAGTTCATCGCGGCGGCAACCGATGCGGGCTTTGCCAACATCAAGGGCCATCGCAGCGTCGGCGGCATGCGCGCGAGCATCTACAACGCGATGCCCATCGAGGGCGTCGAGGCGCTCGTCGACTTCATGGGCAAGTTCGAGAAGGAAAACGCATAGCCCACAAGGCAACCCAGACGCACGTAGAGGGGGCCGGTTCCACCTGGAAACCGGCCCCCCTCAGTCTTATTGCATATGAGCAGCGTGTTTGCTGCCTGCTCCTAGATCATGGCCATCTGGGCAGACACGTTGTTGTACCACTCGTCTGCGGTGGGCGGACAGTACTTGGCCGCCGCGTCGCGGGTGAGGTACCCACCGTACATCGAGCTTCCCAGCGTCGAGACGACGGCGTTGATCCCCTCTTGCCATGATGAGTACCCGCTGCTGCCAAAGCCCCAGGCGTTGTGGGAGCGGAAGCAGGCGGCGCCCTTCGTGCTCTCGATCATCGAGATGGCCGGCGCCTAGCGCGGGTCCACGCCGTTGTTCCATGCGGCTTCTGCATAGTACTTGCCGGTGCCCGCGGTGGGGGAACCGGAGAGATAGGCGTCGATGCGCGGGGCCCACTTGTTGATGAAGGCGGTCTTGTCATCAGTCCAGCCGACGTTGCTCGAGCTCGTGGTGCTGGAGGTCTGCGCGACCTGCTCTGTCGCCGTGCTCTTCTCCTCGCTCGTCATCGTGGTGCTCGCGGCAATCTCCGCCTCTTTGGCGGCCTGTTCGGCGGCCTGAGCGGCGGCGGCGCGCTCGGCGGCCTCTTGGCGCGCCTGCTGTGCCTGCTGCAGGGAGTTGTACGCGTCGTTTGCGGCAGCGTCAGCGTCTGCTTTGTCCGCCTCTACCTGCGACTTGGAGTTTTCCAGGTCGTTTTCCATGGTGATGGTCTTCTTGATTTCGCCCGTGTTGTACTCGATGACCCAGTTGTAGGAATCAACCATAGACAGCATGTCGGTGATGGAGCTGCTGTTCAGGAGCATCATGACGACGCTCGCCGTATCGGACTGGTATTTGTAGAGCGCCTTGTAGCTGGTGTTGCTGCGCTCCTTTTGCGCGGGCAGCTTGTCTTCCAGGTCGGCGATTTTCGAGTTGAGGTCGTCGATCTGGCCTTGCAGCTCCTCCTGGCGCGAGACGGCGCTGTTGTACGCGTCGGCGCTCTCCTTGACCTTCTGCTCCAGGTCGGAGACCTCGTCAGCTGCCGCAGTCTGGACCAGAGAAGGTGTCGATACGGGGGTGGCGGTCACTGCCGGAGCGGCGCCGAGACCAAGTGTCAATGCGCATCCCGTCGCAAGGGCCGTCTGTGCAAATTTCCTAAGCAATGTTGTCCTCTTGTTAGCTGCGTGTATTGCTGTGGGGTTAGAACTTTAGCGCAAACGAGATAATCATGCAGTTTCGTTCACATTTGCTTCACATGCTCCGCCCACCGCACGGCGCCGACAGCAAAAAGACATGTGATTATTCTTCATGAGGCACAAAGAAATGACTATCATCTGTGCCATGGAGCTACTGGGAACATTCATCGGCCTTGCGGTCGCGGGCATCTTCATCGGTGTGCTGTCCGGCATGCTCGGCATCGGCGGCGGTACGATCATGGTTCCGCTGCTGCGCCTCGTGTTCGGTCTGGACGCCTATATGGCAACGGCAACCTCGCTCTTCGCCATCATTCCCACCTCGCTTTCGGGCATGATCTCGCACCTGCGCGCAAAGACCTGCTATCCCAAGCTCGGCCTCGCGCTCGGTCTCGGTGGCGCTGCCACTTCCTCGATAGGTGTGTACCTCGGTTCGATTTCTCCCGCATGGGCGATCATGGTGGTCGCGGCGGTGATCATCCTCTATTCCGCGTTCAACATGCTGCGCAAGGCGTTGCGCCTGCCCAGCGACAAGAAGGAAAAGGCGGCGCGTGCCGCCGCAAAGGCCGATGCCGAGGTGCAGATGCATCACATCGAGCCCACGTCGCTGGCAGAGGAGGAGTTCGCGCTCACGGGCAAAAAGATTGCCGGCGGCGTCGGCATCGGGCTTGTCGCAGGCCTCGCTTCGGGCTATGTCGCCGTGGGCGGTGGCTTTATCATGGTGCCGCTCATGACCTCGTGGCTCGGCGTTCCGATGCGCCGCGCATCGGGCACGTCGCTTATCGCCATCATCATCCTCGCCATTCCCGGCGTCATCGAGCAGATCGTGCTCGGTCACGTCGATTTTCTCGCGGGCATCATGCTGTGCGTCGGCGCGATTCCAGGTGCGTATTTGGGCGCAAAGCTCGTCCCCAAAATCCCCGAAAGGGCCTTGCGTTTCATCTTTGCCGGCTTCCTCGGCGTCGCCGGCATCATGCTCGCTCTCAACGAGCTTGGCGTGCTGTAGACGCGCGCCAAAAAAGCAACGCTTTCATGTCGGCGAAAAATAATCCGTTAACCTCTTCACATTGATATCCGTAAGCGTATACTGAGCGCCACTTTGAAAAGCAGATCTGCGTTGACGGGGAACAGTAAGGGCCAATCCCTCCCACAGAGAGCCGGTGCACATGCTGAGAGCCGGTGTCGGACGACCTGAAAGCCACCCCCGAGCAGTTCAGCACAACACCGTGCGGGTTTGCGGACGATCTTCGCATTCGCGTGCGGCCAGTAAGCTGGATCGGTTGGGTAACCGCAATCTGGACGCATGAAATGCAGCCGCAAGGCCGCAGCTGTACCACTACAGCACCCTGGGAATTCTTCCCAATGCGCCCTACACAGTTTCCTGAGCGCATCCAGCGCGAAGACGGAAAGGTAGGGTTGCTGCAAATGCGAAGCGATCAGATCAGAAAAGGGCTCGAGCGCGCCCCGCATCGCAGCCTGCTGTATGCAGACGGCATGACGGACGAAGAACTCAAGAGCGACAAGCCGCTCATCGCCATCATCTCCTCCCAGGCAGACATCATCCCTGGTCACAATCATCTCCAGCGCCTCGTCAACGACGTGAAGGCCGGCATCTACATGGCCGGTGGCATCCCCATGCAGTTCGGCACCATCGGCGTATGCGACGGCATCGCTATGAACCACGAGGGCATGAAGTACTCCCTGACGAGCCGCGAGGTCATCGCGGACAGCGTCGAGTGCGCGGTCCAGGGCCATGCCTTCGACGGCGTCGTGCTTATCCCCTCCTGCGACAAGATCGTCCCGGGCATGATCATGGGCGCCCTGCGCGTCAACCTCCCCACGGTACTCGTTTCCGGCGGCCCAATGCTCGCCGGCCGCGACCGCGACCGCAAGACCGAGACGGACCTCAACACGCTGTTCGACGCGGTTGGGCAGGTCACCAGGGGCACTATGACGGCAGAGGATTGCGATTGGTACGAGCACACGGCGTGCCCGGGCTGCGGCAGCTGCTCCGGCATGTTCACCGCCAATTCCATCTGCTGCCTGGCCGAGGCTCTGGGCATCGCGCTTCCGGGCAATGGCACCATCCCCGCTGTGTACGCCGACCGCGACCGCCTTGCAAAGCGCGCGGGCATGCGCGTCGTCGACCTGGTCAAGAAGGACCTCAAGATCAAAGACATCGTCACTCCTGCCGCCATCCACAACGGCATGGCGCTGGATATGGCCTTCGGCGGCTCCACCAACACGATGCTGCACCTCACGGCCATCGCCGCGACGGCAGAGCACCCCATCGACATGCACGATTGGGTCGATGTCTGCGAAAAGACCCCCAACCTTACGCGCATTGCGCCAGCTGGTCCCATGCATATCGAGGACCTCAACGCCGTGGGCGGCGTCGGCACCATCATGAAGGAGCTCGCGCGCATCGACGCGCTCGACATGAGCGCCACCACCTGCCACGGCGACCTGCAGGAATGGCTCGATCGCTGCCCCGACCCCGATGGCGATATCGTCCGCACCAAAGAGACGGCGTACGACCAGCAGGGCGGCCTGAAGGTCATGTTCGGCAACCTCGCTCCCAACGGCGCCGTCGTCAAGCGCAGCGCCGTCGATCCGGCAGCCATGTGCATCACCGGCCCCGCGCGCGTCTTCGACAACGAGCAGGACGCCTGCGCGGCAATCCTCGGCGGAAAGATCGTCGATGGCGATGTCATCGTCATCCGCTACGAGGGCCCGTCCGGCGGTCCCGGCATGCGCGAGATGCTCGCCCCAACGGCAAACGTCGTCGGCATGGGGCTTGCCAAGACCGTCGCCCTCATCACCGACGGCCGCTTCAGCGGCGCGTCCAAGGGCCCGTGCGTCGGGCATGTGAGCCCCGAGGCTGCAGCTGGCGGCCCCATCGCCCTCATCGAGGAAGGCGACCAGATCACGGTCGACATCGATGGCGGCGAGGTCAACCTCCATGTGAGCGACGAAGAGCTCGCGAAGCGCCGTGCGGTGTGGAAGGCTCCGGAATCCAAGTACAAGACGGGCGTTCTGGCACGCTATGCCAAGCTCGTGACGTCTGCAGACAAGGGGGCAATACTCCAGTGACAGCCACAGAAGCACAGAAGATGACCGGCGCGCAGTGCCTCATCAAGGCGCTCGAGGATGTCGGCGTCGACACGATCTTCGGGTATCCCGGAGGCCAGGCAATCGACATCTACAACGCGCTGTACGACAGCAAGAAGCTGCACCACATCCTCGTGCGGCACGAGCAGGGCGCCGCGCATGCGGCCGATGGCTATGCCCGCGCGACGGGCAAGGTCGGCACGGTCATCGTGACCTCCGGCCCCGGTGCCACCAACACGGTCACGGGCATCTCTACCGCCTACATGGATTCCATCCCCATGGTGGTCATCACGGGGCAGGTCGCGACGAGCTCGCTGGGCAGCGATGCGTTCCAGGAGTCGGACATGACGGGCATCACGATGCCCATCGTCAAGCACAGCTACCTGGTCCACGACCCCAAAGACCTGCCGGAAATCATCGCCGAGGCGTACTACATCGCCTCGACCGGCAGGCCTGGCCCCGTCGTCATCGACGTTCCGGGCAACGTGTCCAAGGCGCAAAACGTCCCGTACCACTTCCCCGAAGAGGTCAAGCTCGAGTCGTATAAGCCCACCTACAAGGGCAACAGCAAGCAGGTCAAGTCTGCGGTGCGCGCCCTCGAGAAGGCCGAGCGCCCCATCGTCTACGCGGGCGGCGGCATCCTGTCGGGCAACGCGAGCGCAGAGCTGCTCGACCTTGCCGAGACGCTGCAGATCCCGGTTGTCGTGAGTCTTATCGGCAAGAGCTGCATGCCCGAGGACAATCCGCTGTGCCTCGGCATGCCTGGCATGCACGGTTCCCGCGCCGCCAACGCCGCACTGCAGAACAGCGACCTCGTCTTCGCCGTCGGCACGCGCTTTGCCGACCGCGTCACGGGGCGCCTGTCTGCCTTCGCGCCCGACGCCAAGGTCATCCACGTCGACATCGACCCGGCCGAAATCGGCAAGAACCGCAATGCGGACATCCCCGTCGTCGGCGATGCCAAGCTCGTGCTCGCAGCCATCAACGAGCAACTCCACAAAGACCAGGCGCAGCCGGTCGATGCGGAATGGGTCGCAAAGATTGACGCGATTCGCCGCGAGAGCCCGTTCTACTACGAGAAGCGCGACGACGCCATCCAGCCGGAGTACGCGCTCGAGCTGCTCGACAAGCTCACGAAGGACAAAGACACCATCTTCACGACCGAAGTCGGTCAGCATCAGATGTGGGCTGCTCAGTACCTGCACTGCACGCGTCCGCGCACGTTCCTCTCTTCGGGCGGGGCCGGAACGATGGGGTTCGGGTTCCCCGCGGCCATCGGCGCGCAGGAGGGCTGCCCCGACAGCCTCGTCGTCTGCGTCGCGGGTGACGGCTCGCTGCAGATGAACATCCAGGAGATGGC
>CACZQA010000301.1 GCA_902783175.1 uncultured Coriobacteriaceae bacterium | reverse complement strand
TCGGGTCGGATGAGCGCATCGACAACCCCAGCATGGGCGCGCGCTCCGACACGAACATCCTCGCGCGCATCGACGCGCCCGCGAAGCAAATCACGCTCGTCTCAATTCCGCGCGACACCGCCATCAAGCTCGATGGGTACGGCACCGTCAAGTTCAACTCCGCCATGACGTACCAGGGCATCCCGGGGGCGATCACCGCGGCGTCAAAGCTGTGCGGCGTCGACATCGCGCATTACGCGGAGGCCGATTTCGATGGTCTGAGCAGCGTCGTCGACAACATCGGCGGCGTGGACCTAGAGGTCGACAGCCGCATCGACGACCCCAAGGCGGGCGATGTCGTGATCGAGCCCGGGATGCAGCATCTCGACGGCGCCGAGGCACTCGTCTTTGCGCGGACGCGCCACTACGTGGACGGCGACTACACGCGTGTCCGCCATCAGCGCGAGTTGATCAGCGCGATTGTCCAGAAGATGAAGGGCATGCCAATCACGGACTTGCTTCCGGCGCTCAAGGCCTCGGCATCCGCTATGCACACGGACATGAAGCTCGCCGACCTCGTCGCGCTCGCACGCGCGATGCAGAGTAGCGAAGGCGACCTAACCGTCTATTCCGCGACGTTGCCCTCCACAACCGGCATGATTGGCAGGGCGTCGTACGTGTTCGCCGACACCGCCGGAGTGAGGCGCATGATGGCGGCCGTCGACGCGGGAGACGACCCCGCGCAGGCACAGGCTGTGCAACCGGCGCAAACGCAGCAGGCGGCGGCGAACGACTGAGAAGGACGACCGTCTTTCAGCATCCTCGCGCGCAGGCAAGTGGGGTCGAGCAGCCAACACGCTGCCCGGCCCCACTTCTTGCCGTGCCCTGTAGCTTACTGTATGCCGCGTGCTACTTGCTCGCGTACACGATGCCGTCCTTGCTGCCTTCCCATGCCGGCAGCGTGAAGACTCGGAACCCCTTTTCCTTGAGGTGATCGAGTTCTTCCTCGGCCTTCTCACCGATGGAGAGTGCCTTTGAGGGGCACGAGTGCACGCAGTACGGTTCCTCGCCCGCCGCGATGCGCTCTGGGCACTTGGTGCAGTTCTGCGACCACACCGGCGTCCAACTCATGTGCAGGTCGGGCCAAGTACCGACAGGACGGTCGATGCCCTCGCCGCTGCCCTCGGTGCGCACGGTCATCCGATACTCGTCGTCCGCAAGGCAGTTGCCCACCTTGCAAGCCAGCGAGCAGGTCCAGCAGCCCGTGCAGCGTTGGAGGTTCACGAGAATCGTTCCCTTGCCGATGTGTTCCGGTGTCACGTTGCTCATCTCGTCTCCTCCCTAGTTCTCGACTTTGCGCACGTCGCATGCGCAGTCCCAGATGGTGTCCCAGGCGCCGGCCATCAGTCCAAAGCCGCCCGTCGCATAGCCTGCGCTGTAGCCGCCTTCGGCTTCAGCCCATTTGCGCCAGTTCTCGGCACGGTCGTCCACCGTCTCCTTGCTGCCCAGCGGGACGAGCAGCTCGGAGTACATGCCGCCGTCCTCGAACGCCTTCTTGCGCCAGCCGAACCAGATTTGGATGGTTCCTGGCGGGATGACCTGGTCGAGCTTCATCTCGATGACGGCATGTCCGCGCTCGTTGTAGACCTCGACCTTGTCGCCATCCTTGATTCCTTCGGCCTCGGCATCGGCTGGGTTCATGCGCCCCGTCGGCTTGCCGCCGGAGAGCTCGGCCATGACCGGATCCTCGGTGAACATAGACTGCATGAAGAAGCGCTGGCGCCCGCTGAAGAAGTGGTACTTGCCCTTGGCGGTACCACGGCTGAGGCTCATCGGCGTCGGTGCCTCGAGCGGCTCAAGATACTGTGCCAGTTGGTCGTTCACCTCGACGAGGCGCTCGGCGTAGAACTCCATGCGCATCGAGGGCGTATCGAACTTCAGCCCCATGAACGGATCCCACGGAACAGGTGGCGTGACGGCGCGGATCATCTTCTCCTTCTTGAGACGCTCGTAGGTGAGCGGCGGGTCGATGTTCTTGAGCATCGGGTAGTCGGAGTCCAGGCGCACCGCAATCCACTCCTCGGCGGTCTTGTCGAAGTACTCGCCCAGGCCCACGCGCTTGGCAAGCTCACTGTAGACGAAGGTCGGGTCTTTGCACTCCCCCATCGGCTCGATGGCCGGCTCCTGCAGCACGACGTGGTTGTAGGACGCGGAGCACACCAGTTCGTAGCGCTCGAACGGCATGCAGTCGGGTAGCACGTAGTCAGCGTACATGCCCGTGTCGGTGAGCCACACGTCGACGTCGACGATGAGCTCCATCTGCGGGAAGATCTCGTCGGTCCACAGCGTGCGATTCGGGCAGTTGTGCACGGGGTTGCCCTGGATATTCCAGAACGCCTTGATGGGATAGGGCATGCCGGTCTTACAGGCCTCGATGAAATCACTCTGGTACATGACCTTGCCCTTGTAGTTCTCCTTGCCCAGCGGCATGGAGATGGCCGAGTTGTTGAACATGAGCGGATAGCCCGCCGGCAGCATCTCGGCCGTGACGCCCGCGCCAGGATGCCCCAGGTTGCCGGTGAGCATGCCGAGCAGGTAGAAGCTGCGGTAGCTCTCGCCCTGGTTCTGGTAGCGCAGGCCGAGTGCCCCGAAGATGTAGGCGTTTTCGGCATCGACGTATTCCTGGGTGAGCTTGCGCACGGCCTCGGACGAGACGCCCGTGATTTTCTCCTGCCACTCGGGCGTGTAGCTCGCCGCATGCTCGCGCAGGCGCGCGAAGGCGGTCTTGCAGGAAACGCCGTCCACGACGTGCGCGCCGTCGAGTTCCATGTTCTCGGACGGGCTGTCCTGGCTGCCCATGACCATGCTCATCGGAGCGTTGGTGTCGAGGTCCCACACCACGTAGTTGCCGTCTTCGTC
>CACZQA010000300.1 GCA_902783175.1 uncultured Coriobacteriaceae bacterium | reverse complement strand
CTTGCTGCGGCGGCTCGGGTTGGGCAGCACCTTCTTCAGGTACGCGCCGTAATCGAGCAGCGCATAGTACCACGCCCGAACCTCGCGCCCCTGCGGGCACGTCTTTTCGACGAGGGGGATGAGCTCCTTATCGCCCACGCCGTCTTGGCCGGGAAACAGCTCGTGCAGAAACACCGTGCGCACGTTGGTCTCGAGGTACATGTCGGGCTCTTCGAATGCGAACACGCGCACGCCCGCAGCGGTGGCAGGCCCGATCCCCGGCAGGCTCAGCAGCTCCTTGTGGCCGCGCGGCATCTCGCCGTCGAAGCGCTCGACCACCTGCTCGGCGCACTTCTTCAAATTGAGCGCGCGGCGGTTGTACCCCATCCCCTGCCACAGCTCCAAGACGGGCGGCAGGGGCGCGGCCGCGAGGTCGCCGATGGTCGGAAACGTCGCCAGCCACTGCTCCCAGCGCCCCTGCACGCGCGCGACCTGCGTCTGCTGGAGCATGACCTCCGAGAGCATGATCGCATAGGGGTCGTGGGTGTTGCGCCAGGGCAGGTCGCGGTAGAGCTCCGCGCCCTTCGCGCGCACGAGATCGGAAAACGCCGCCAGGCGCTCGTCGCTCACAGGCGACTCGCCCGGCAGGCTACTCGTCCCAGTCGGCAATCTCCCAGCCCTTCTGCTTGGAGATGCGCTCGAGCTTGGCATCCGGGTCCACCACCGTCACATGGTGTGCCATCTGGAGCATGGGCACGTCGCTGTAGTGATCGCTGTACGCGCGCTCGAGCACCCACTGGTTGTGCCCGTAGTTGTCGTCGCAGTACTGGATGAGCAGGCGGAGCTTTTCCGGGCCCTGCACCGGCACGCCCACGACCTTGCCCGTGTAGTGCCCGTCGCGCTCTTCCATGATCGTCGAAATCTGCCCGTCAAAGCCCAGCTCGTCGACGATGGTCGTCGTGATCGGCTTGAACGACGCAGACGCCAAGACGAGCTTGAGTCCCTCGGCGCGGCACTTCTCGATCTCGCGGATGGCGCCCGGGCGGATGTGCTTGCGCATGCGCTTGTCGTAGATCTCGAGGATCTCGCTGTCCACTTCCTCGACCGTGGGCTCGGTAAGCGCCGAGAACAGCAGCTCGCGCGGCGTGCTTTCGGTCTGGGGCAGGCGCAGGCGGTACTTGATGCCCCACACGCCCATCAAGACGCCCTTGTGCAGCGGCAACTCGCGATGGCGAAGGAGGCTCGTCGTGAGCTTGAGCGGCGACTCGCCGTCCAAGATGGTACCGTCCAAATCGAACGCGGCCACATGTATCACTTGCCAGCAGCTCCTTTCGATGCGCGCCCGCACGCCTGCGGGGCAGACAATGCCCATGCATGTAGTGTCTGAGCATTATACGTGCGAACCATGGTGAGGATGTGACGGTGCCGCGATCTTTTCGGGCTACTCGTTGAACGCGTCGACACACTCCGAGAACTGCGAGTTGTACAGGTCGGCATAGAAGCCGCCCTTGGCGAGCAGCTCGTCGTGCGTGCCCTGCTCGACGATATCGCCCTTGTCGAGCACGAGGATCGTGTCCGCCTCGCGGATCGTCGAGAGGCGATGCGCGATGACGAAGCTCGTGCGGTTTGCCATGAGCTCGCCCATGGCCTGCTGCACGAGACGTTCGGTGCGCGTGTCGATCGAGCTCGTCGCCTCGTCGAGGATGAGGATCTCCGGATCTGCCAGAAGGGCGCGGGCGATCGTGAGCAGCTGGCGCTGCCCGACGGAGATGTTGGTGCCCTCCTCGTTGATGACGGTGTCGTAGCCGTCCGGCAGCGTACGGACGAAGTGGTCGGCAAGCGCCGCTTTGGAGACGCGTAGAACATCCTCGTCGCTGGCGGCGTCGTTGCCGTAGGCGATGTTGTCGCGGATGGTGCCGTTGAACAGCCACGTGTCCTGCAGCACCATGCCGAAGTGGCGGCGCAGGTCATGGCGCGACATCTCGCGCGTGTCTACCCCGTCGAGCTTGATGGAGCCGCCGTCGATCTCGTAGAAGCGCATGAGCAGGTTGACGAGCGTGGACTTGCCCGCGCCGGTCGGCCCGACGAT
>CACZQA010000299.1 GCA_902783175.1 uncultured Coriobacteriaceae bacterium | reverse complement strand
TGGATTCGTGGCTCTCGGGCGGAGGTCCTGCCGCGAAAGCCGCCGAGGGGGACGGATTTTGCCGCGGAATGCCCCAAGGGTGACGGATTTCACCCGGTTTGCGTCTCCCTTGCACGCTCTCATGCCACCTGCACAGACATCCGTACAGACACCCGCACAGACATGCAGGAGCCTTTGAGTGCGCCCAGCAAACGCATCGGTGCAGCTTGACCATGCGAGTATCGTAGGAACAGAACAGATAGTTCGAGCTTTGAGGAAAGGAATGCGAAGTGGATTCACGCGAGTATGAACGGGCGGCCAACTACTGGGTCGAGAAGGACGCGGCATCGGCGCATATGCCCCGTGAACAGCTCGAGACGGCAATAGACGCGTTTCTCGCGGCGCATAACACGTGCGCGCTCGCGACGGGGGCGGGATCGTTCGTGCGCAACACGCCTCTCGAGTACAACTACTTCGACGGCGAGATCTGGATCTTCAGCGAAGGCGGGCTCAAGTTCAAGGCGCTCGCGCAGAACAAGAACGTCTGCCTCGCGATCTTCGATGCGTACGGAGCGGCGCCGCTTGTCGGCATGCAGATCATGGGCACCGCCGAGCTCGTCGAGGATTGGTCGGAAGAGTATGTGAGGCTGCTCGAGCGCAAGGGCATCAACGCCGAGGTGTTCAAGAAGTCGGGGCATGCGCTTCACTTGCTGCACATCGTCCCCTCGAGCATCGACTTCCTCAACAGCTCGTTCAAGGAGCAGGGCTACAGCTCGCGTCAGCATCTCTCCTTCTAGGAAGAGGGAACCTGCAAATCAAAAGGGGGCTGCAATCCGAAGAACGCCTTCGGTTTGCAGCCCTTCCACGTTACGTGTCGGAACGTGCTGGGTGCCTGCCTGCCCCTCTACAGCCCCAGGAACTTCTTGATGGCGGGCAGTTCCTCCTCTGCCTGCGCATACCCGGTGTCGTAGCTCTCTTGCAGCTTGGCCTTGGAGGTCTCGCCGCTCGTCACCTTCATGCCCTCGGCATAAAACACATATGCCGCGCCCTCGTCGCCAAGGCGATCGATCTCGTCGGCAATGAGGTTGTAGCGCGCCCAGCGATCGTTGAGCGCGCGCACCACGTGGTGCCTGCGCCACAGTGCCGTGTTCATCAGGGCATCTCCCGCGCCTTCCGGCTTGCTCTTGCGGTATGCGCGCGGGCGCGTGCGGATGATGAGGAACTTCTTGAACCCGTCGCGCTGTGCACGCGGCAGCAGAAAGCCGCCACCTTCTCCCAGCCCGCCGTCATAGTAGTAGCGGCCGTTGATGCAGGGCGGCGGCATGAACATGGGCAGCGACGAGGACGCGCGAACGCGGATCATCATGTCCTCGAGCGTGGGCATGTCGTCTTTCGTCCAGTACACGGTCTCGCCGGAATCGCGGTCGAAGGACTCGATGGTCGCCTTGGCGGGGTTGGCCACGAAGGTGTCCCAGTCGAAGGGCAGGTAGCCGCCGGGAAGCCCGGCCTTCTGGTAGATGTACTCTGCCGAGAAGAAGCCCTTGCCCTTGATGAGGGTGTCCACACCGCCGAACTCGGGGTCGTCGACGAGGTCGACGAAGGAGCGCTTCGTGCGGTCGATGTCGCGCGAGATGTAGTTGACGGTGTTGCTCGAACCGGCAGAAAGGCCGTACACGTTGTCGAAGTAGATCTCGTTTTCGAGCAGGATGTTGGCGACGGCGGCGGTGTAGCTCGCGCGCATGCCGCCGCCTTCGAAGATCAGCGCCGTGTCGAAGACGTTGTTTTTCAGTTGTTCCATGGAACTCCGTTTCTCGTCTGTCGCATTGGAGCATTGTACGCCCCGACTTCCGCTGGCGGATATACAATGCGGTATCTTGCTCATACTGTCCGGGAGGAGGAAAGGCACCGTGTCGACGCGGCTTACGGCGGGAGACATCGCGTTCACCGTCACGCGAAGAAAGAACATGCGCACCATCAGGCTGCACGTCAAACCCGGCGGTGCGGTGGAAGTCTCTTGCCCGCATGGCGTGCCAAACGCCGAGCTCGTGGAGCTGGTCGAGCGCCGCGCTGGCTGGATTGCCGCAAAGCGCGCGGAACTGGCAGACACGCCGCGTGCCCACGCGGAGGAGGCGAGCGAGGAAGAGAAGCGTGCGTGGAGGACGCTCGTCGAGGCGGCCGTGCCCCTGCTGCTCGAGAAGTGGGAGCCGGTGATGGGCGTGCGTGCGAGAAAGCTCGCGTATCGCAACATGAAGAGCCGCTGGGGCTCGTGCCAGCCGGCGACGGGGCGCATCTGCATCAACACGCGCCTTGCGCTCTACCCGATGGAGTGCCTCGAGTACGTGGTCGTCCACGAGCTGTGCCATCTGCTCGAGCCGAGCCACAACGCGCGCTTTCATGCGCTCATGACGCAGTTTTTGCCCTCGTGGAAGCACAGCGAGCAGCTGCTGCGGAAGTGACGTGGCGGTTGGACAGTCCTCCCGGTGCCAGTCTAGCCGAGTCGGGCCATCTTGCGCTTCGTCCCCGTGATCTTGATTCCGCGCACGCTGTTCGCGAACTTGTAGAACTGCGTGTAGCCGGTGTCCTTGATGTTGAAATCGGGGAACTTGTCGTAGACCAGCGCGGCGAGCGACGACACGCTCATCGACTTCTTCTCGCGCTTGCCCAGCTCCAAGATCATGTACTGCGCGACGCGGTCGCTCGCGGCGCTCGTGTCCGCGATGCGCACGTTGTACCCGTCGGAGGCGGGGACAAGCTCGAATCGGTCGAAGTCGTTGACGAGCTTGCTCAGCTGCGTGTAGCCATAGTTGCGGACGTCGAAGTCCGGGTACTTCGCGCTGAGCGAAAGCCCGATCTGGGCGAGCGACGTGGTCTTGCCGCGGTTCTCGTTGGTGTGCAGCACGCCGCCGATCACGTCGGAGACGTCTTGCAGGGTGACCGTTGTCTCGATTTCCTCGGTGTCGACGTCGCTTGCGCCCGTCGTATCGGCATCCTCGATGTCTTCGGTCTTCTTGAGCTCGATATTGTGGAGATACTCGATGTTGACGAAGTTCGTGCAGGCATGGCGGAACGAGATTGCCGTCTGGTTACGCCCCATGCCGACGACGAGCATGCCGCTTTCGCGCAGACGCGAGGCGAGGCGCGTGAAATCGCTGTCGGACGAGACGATGACGAAGCCGTCGACCTTACCGCCGTAGAGGATGTCCATAGCGTCGATGATCAGGGTCGAGTCGGTGGCGTTCTTGCCGGCCTTCTCGCCCTTCTTGTGGCTTTTCACGTTGGAGAACTGCTGGATGGGCGTGATGGAGTTGTCGAGCAGTTTGGGGCGCCAGCTGGCCATTTGGGGATCCGTGAAGTCGCCGTAGATGCGGCGGTACGTGGCGATGCCGTACTTGGGGATCTCGTTGAGGATGGTGGGAAGGTATTTTGCAGAGACGTTATCGGCGTCTATGAGCAGGGCCAGTTTTGGCTGCTCATTTTCGGTTATGGACATGAAATGCTCCATTGGGTTGTGTGAATCGGTGTGTACATAGTACCCCCAAACTATTCACGCTTCAGATAACACACACGACCCCCAGAAAAATGCGCCCTGCGCTCCCGGAAATGACCAAGGAGAACCGACCCCGTCTGGGCATGCCTATGACCAGCGGGAACCGACCCCGCGAGGGAGCAGAACATGACCAAGGAGAACCGACCCCGTGACGGAGATGCGGTGGGGAGCCTATTTGTCGACGAGGAACATCTGGCGCGCGTCGAAGTGCAGGCGCATCGTGTCGCCGTCCTTGGGCAGGTTGTGCACGCCGTAGGCCTTCTTGGAGACGCGCCAGTAGATGCGCGACTGCGGGTTGCCGGCGGGCGCGTCGAGGATGACCGTGCGCTCGAAGCGCGTGTCGGACACGCGGTGCACGTGCAGCGCGTACAGGTTCTTGCCCGAAAGTTCGTCGGGGTCTGCCTCGCGGATAAAGCCGGCGCGGATCCCCAGGTACTTCACGTCGTCGGGCACGGGACGGTCGGGTCCGACGTCGAAGGTCATGCCCCAGTCGACGGCCTCGACCTCGTGCTCGCCGATCTTTTTCGCGCAGCTGATGTTCTTGCATCCCGAAAGCTTCATGCCCGCGAGCGTGCTGGGGCGGTGCATGAGCTTGCGCGTGCGCCCGATTTCCATGATGTGCCCGTTGTCGACGACGGCGATGCGATGACAGAACCTAAACGCCTCGTCGATGTCGTGGCTGACGTAGAGGATCGTGCCGTCGAACAGGTCGAACAGGTCGAGCAGCGACTGCTGCAGCGACTCCTTGAGGTGCGCGTCGAGTGCCGAGAACGGCTCGTCGAACATGAGGATCTTGGGGCGTGCGGCGAGCATGCGGGCAAGTGCCACGCGCTGTTGCTGGCCACCGGAAAGGCGCATGGGGTAGCGCTTCTCGAAGCCCGCCAGGCCAAAGAGCGCGAGGTACTTGTGCACGAGCTCGGCGCGCTCCTCCTTGTCCATCTTGGGATCCATGCCCGCGGCGACGTTTTCCGCGACGGACAGGTTGGGAAAGAGCTGGTAGTTCTGGAACAGCAGCGC
>CACZQA010000298.1 GCA_902783175.1 uncultured Coriobacteriaceae bacterium | reverse complement strand
TCCCGCAGGCGACGAGTCGAACCGTGTCCTCGAGCTCATCGACACCGCCATCAAGGTCTCGAAGGGACTCGACGCCGCCGGTGCTCGAGCGCTCGAAGCTCGCGAGACCATGCACAACCGCACCGAGCACGCACGCGTCTCGCTCGGCGGAGCCGAGCGAGAGCCCAGGCTGCTCGCGAGCCGCAAGAAACGCAAAGAGAAGCACCACGGCAAGCGCAAGGTGAGCTTTTTCCACTACAGCTACTACGACGTCGCATTCAAGTTCTTCATCGAGCAGGTCCTCGATGCGGAGTGGACGCCCGTGCCCCCGCGTACCAAGCGCACGATCGAAATCGGCTCGCGCTACAGCACCGACTACGTCTGCACGCCGTTCAAGCACATCCTAGGCGACTACATCGAGGCGCTCGAGGCCGGCGCCGACGTCTTGATCCAGACGGCGGGACCATGCCGCTTGGGCTACTACGGCGAGCTGCACGAGTCGATTCTGCGCGACCTCGGCTACGAGTTCGACTGCCTGAACTTCGCCTACCTCGCCGGCAAGGGCATAGACGAGTACGTCAAGGCCGTGAAGAAGATCAACCCGAATCTCTCCGTGAAAAAGGGCGTGCGCAAGCTGCTGAGCCTTGCCAAGATGATCACCGACCTGGACGAGGCGTATGACTACTATCTGGCGCATGCGGGCGCAGAGCTCGAGAAGGGCGCCTTCGATCGCGCGTTGAGCGCGTACCACGACGAGATGCGTCACGCCACCAACGACAGCGCGATCGCCCTCGCGCACCAGCGTGGCATGGACGCGATGCGCTCCATCCCCTGCCGGCAAGGCGAGCGCATCAGAATCGGAATCGTGGGCGAGTTCTTTACCGCCGTCGACCAGGAGTCCAACCTCAATACCGAGCACCGGCTGCTCGACATGGGCGTCGAGCTGCACCGCACGGTCAACCTCACGAACCGCTACCTCTCCTACAGCGAGCCCAACCTGCGCGTCGGCGTGCGGGAGTACCTCGCCTACGACGACGGCCCCACCTCGACGCTCACGATATCTGCCGCCAAGAAGTACGCCGAGCTGGGATACGACGGCATCATCCACATCAAGTCGGCAGGCTGCACCCCCGAAATCGACTGCATGCCCATACTGCAGCGGGTCAGCAGCGACTACCACATCCCCATACTGTATCTGAGCTTTGACTCGCAGACGAGCGACGCCGGACTGGACACGCGCCTCGAGGCGTTCTACGACATGCTCGCGATGAAGAAAGGAAAGGTGCTCGCATGAGCGCGAACGCATACCTGGGAATCGACATCGGATCCATCTCGACGAAAGGCGTCTTGATCGACGAGGACGGCGCCATCATCGCGCGCACGTACCTGTGGACCGAAGGCGACCCTGCAGGCGCTGCACGGCGTGTTGTGGCCGATCTCGCGGGGCAGATCGACCCCGATGAGGTCAAAGTCCGCGCCGCCGGCACGACGGGAAGCGCGCGGCGCCTCGTGGGCGCGATGATCGGGGCAAACGTCGTGAAAAACGAGATCACGGCGCATGCGGTGGGCACGACGCACCTGCATCCCGACGTCCGCACGATCTTGGAGATCGGCGGGCAGGACTCCAAGATCATCCTCGTCGAGGGCGGCATTGCCGTCGACTACGCCATGAACACGCTGTGCGCCGCCGGCACCGGCTCGTTTCTGTCGAGCCAGGCGCACCGGCTGGGCCTGGAGGTCGAGGACTTTGGCCCCATCGCGCTCACGAGCAAGCACCCCGCCAACATCGCGGCACGCTGCACCGTGTTCGCGGAAAGCGATCTCGTGCACAAGATCCAGGTCGGCTACGCCCGCGAGGACATCGTCGCCGGGCTTTGCAACGCCGTCGCGAGCAACTACCTGAGCAACGTGGGCAAGGGCAAGAAGATCAAAGGTCCCGTCGTGTTCCAGGGCGGCGTGAGCAAGAACGTCGGCGTCGTGAAGGCGTTCGAGGACCTGCTGGGCTGCGAGGTGATCGTCGACGAGGACGGCCATCTCATGGGCTGCTACGGCATCGCGCTGCTCGCGATGAACGCGGCGCGCGACGGCAGGCCGCCCGCACAAGAGGGCCCCTTCGCGAGCGGGGCGCTCGATTTTGACGCCGTGCAGGAGTTCGAGTTCACCACGCGCGAGGTCGAGTGCGGGCGCTGCGCCAACCACTGCGAGATCATCGTGGTCCGCCGCGACGGCGAGGTCATCGACTCGTGGGGCAACCGCTGCGAGCGCGGCGCCATCAAGCATTAGAACGAGATATTGCCAAACTCCGAGAGCTTGAGCTCCGGGTTGTGCTCGATGGCCCAGTTCACGTTCCACGGACTCGTGAACAGCAGCAGCTTGCCGCCGCGCATATCCTCGACGCGCAGCGTGTCGCGCGTCAGGTTGAGCTTGGCGATGTTGAGCTCGGAGGGGCTGTTCAAGATCCAGCGCAGGTCCGTGTACGACAGCGGCTGACGGCGCACGTCCACGTGGTACTCGGCCTTGAGGCGCCGTTCGAGCACGTCGAGCTGCAGGACGCCCACCACGCCGACGATGACGCTTTCCATGCCCGTGCCGGCCTCTTTGAAGACCTGGATGGCGCCCTCCTGCGCGAGCTCTTCGACGCCTTTGACGAACTGCTTGCGCTTCAAGGTGTTCACCTGCGAGATGCGCGCTAAGTGCTCGGGCGAGAAGGTCGGGATCTGCGGGTACTGCACGTTCATCTTCATCGCGCAGATCGAGTCGCCGATGGAGAAGATGCCCGGGTCGAACAGGCCGACGATATCGCCCGCATAGGCCTCGTCCACCGTCGCGCGGTCATCTGCCATCATCGAGGTGCCCGTCGCGAGCTTGAGGCGCTTGTCGCCCTGCACGTGGCGCGCGTCCATGCCGCGCTCGAACTTGCCCGAGCAGATGCGCACGAAGGCGATGCGGTCACGGTGGTTCTTGTCCATGTTGGCCTGGATCTTGAACACGAAGCCGGAGAACTGGTCGCGGTACGGATCGACCTTCTCCCCCGTCAGCGTGTCGGTGTAGGGCTGGGGCTCCGGCGCGAGGCGCAGGAAGTCCTGCAAGAAGGGCTCGACGCCGAAGTTGGTGAGGGCAGACCCGAAGAAGACCGGCGTGAGCTTGCCCGTGTTGACCTCGTCGATCTCGAATTCGTCACCGGCCCCGTCGAGCAGCTCGATATCGTCCATGAGGTTGCGGTGGTTCTCCTCGCCGATGAGCTCGTCGAGCTCGGGGGCGCCCAGCTCTGCTTCGACCTCGGCGATCTTCTTCGTCGCGTTGGCGTGCCCATCGCCCTCGAAGGCGATCACGTGACGCGATTTGCGGTCGAACACGCCGCGGAAGTTGCGCCCGCTGCCGATGGGCCAGTTCATGGGATAGGTGTCGATTCCCAAGACGGTCTCGATCTCTTCCATGAGGTCGAACGGGTCGCGCGCCTCGCGGTCGAGCTTGTTCACAAAGGTGAAGATGGGGATGTGCCTGAGCGTGCAGACCTTGAACAGCTTCTTCGTCTGCGCCTCGACGCCCTTGGCGCCATCGATGACCATGACGACGGAATCGACGGCCATGAGCGTGCGGTACGTGTCCTCGGAAAAGTCCTGATGGCCCGGCGTGTCGAGGATGTTGACGCATTTGCCCTCGTAGGTGAACTGGAGCACCGAGGACGTGACGGAGATGCCGCGCTCCTTCTCGATGTCCATCCAGTCGGAGACGGCGTGGCGCGAGCTGCTCTTGCCCTTCACGGAGCCGGCGGTCTGAATGCTTCCCGTATACAGCAGAAGCTTCTCGGTCAACGTCGTCTTGCCGGCGTCAGGATGCGAGATGATCGCGAATGTGCGGCGTGAAGAGATCTGCTCGGACAGATTGGACATGTATCTTTCCCCCTCATAGGTAACCTTGCGAATTATAGCGGCATGCGGATGCCTGCGCGCAGGCAATTTGCGTATGCGGCAAAATCAGGAAGGCGTTCCCGGGCGCGTGCGCTCCGTTTGCGCCTGGCTATCGGAAAGCCCTGCGCTTCGGGCAAAACGAAAGGCGGCGGCGCCTTCGTGCGACGCTGCCGCCTTATAAAGATGACGAGTATCAGACGCTAGTGGTGTCGACGCCGCGCTGCCGCAGTGATCCCCACGCCTGCCACCGCGATGACGAGGACAATCGCCACGAGCATAAACGGAGTGTTGTCCCCGGTCTGCGCCGTGGAGACGTTGGTGGTCGCAGCATCGCCATGCAGGTAGATAATGCGCTCCTCGCCGACCTTCTTGTCGTAAAGGTTCACCGAGTACTTGTCGGTGAGCTCGGCGTTGTTCTCGATGGTACCGCCCGTGGAAAACGACACGGTGCCGTAGTCGTCGATGCTGAACTCGGTGTCGGGCGCCGTCTCGTACCCTTCGGGAGCCGAGACCTCGTGCAGGATATAGGCCGTGTTGACGTTCAGCACCTTGTGGATTTGCTCCGCCTCGTCGCTCGACGTCCACGAGTACACAACCTTCCCGCTGTCCTTCTCGAGGATCTGCAGTTGGGCGCCGGAGACGGGCTCGTGCTTTACGCCCGCATCGACTTTGGCAACGTCGAGCTTCGTGACCTCGTCGGACACGCCTGCCGTCGCGGTAAGCGTCGAGCCCTGCACGTCAGCCGCATGCGCCTGCGGCACGGCGGCCACGAGCAGCACGGCAACGCCCAACAGCAGCGCGCACACGCTTGCGACAAGGCCTGTCGTTATCTTTCTCGAGATGCTCATTGCCTCACTTTACCTGTCCAGGTACTTGAGCTGATAGGTGCCGTTGTTCGAGACGATCATGAAGCGGTCGGTCTTGTACGGGTCGACCGTATGGCCTGCCGGCGCCTTGATCTCCTTGAAGTAGTACACCGCGTCGAAGTTCGGATGCACGTCCTTGATGGTGACCCAGCCGTCCTTGTCGGACGAGGCCTGGCCCACGAGTGCATCGTTGCCCGAGCCGTCGGGGTTCTCCATGTACAGGCCGTACAGCGCGTCGTAGAGGCCCTCGCCGCCTTCGCGCGAGGTCTTTTGCACGCGCACGTTCAGAAGCTCGGTGTTGACGAACTTCGGGTCGACCACAACGGCGTCGTCCAGGCTCGAGTCCGTGTAGGACTGCTGGGCGTAGAGCGAACCCTGCTGGTCTTTTGCCACCACGACCGTGTAGGTGATGGTGCGATCGTCGTAGCTGATGCTGCTGTCATCGCCCGCCTTCTCGGAAATCTGGTACTCGTACGTGCCCGGCTTCGTGAAGGTGAGCATGTCGTCGCCCGTGAAGAAGTCGATAGTGCCGTTTTCGTCGTTGGTCGCCGTCTTGTCGACGGTCTGACCGTTCTCATCGGCACCGGTAAGCTCAAAGGTGAACTCGCCAGAGTTGAGCGATGCGCCCACGAGCTCCTTGTGCACCGTCGGCTCCACGCGGACCTTGCTCGCCTCCATGCTCACGTGTCCACGGTTCATGGCCATGAAGCGCGCGTTGAGACGGATGCGCTGGTTGTTGTAGAAGACGAGGTCAGAGGCATCGACCTGCGAGGAGACG
>CACZQA010000297.1 GCA_902783175.1 uncultured Coriobacteriaceae bacterium | reverse complement strand
CCGAGCGCGACGAACACGAGGCAGATGCCGAGCACGAAGGCCACCGTGTTGGCGCAGCGCCTGGCGAGCCCCAGCTGCTCGTCATCGGCGCCGGTGGTGAGTATGCCCACGTAGACAGGCAACAGCGGCAGGATGCAAGGAGAGAAAAACGACAGAAGCCCCGCGCCAAATGCGGAGACGAATGCGGCGATATCCATATATGCTGATAAACCTTCCGGGCCGAATCCCTCGGGCTAGGGCTTTGCGCCCACCCAAACATACGCGGTGGAGCGCCCCGCGCCCCGCTTTTCGACTGCGTGCTCTTTGACGAGCGCCCCGAGGGCGTTTTCCACAGCCGAGACACTTATATCAGGATGCGCCTCGAGAATCTGCCGCTTCGTGACGGGAGCGCCCGAACGCGCGACAAACAGGCGCACACGGTCGGTCTTGCTCGCCCCCGCGCCGCAGAGCAGCTCGACTTCGTCGAAGAGACGCTGGTGGGCCTCGTGAACCGCTTTCAAGAAGAACAGCACGTAGGGCGTGTAGTCGTTGCGGCCGCGGTCCCAGCCCTCCGCGCAGGAGTTGAGCGCACGGTAGTATTCGTCGGAGTGCCTCTCGATGACCGCGTCGACGCTCGAGTAGCGCGCGATGCCAAAGCCGGCCTTGCGCAGCAGCAGATTGGAGAACAGGCGCGACACGCGCCCGTTGCCCGTGTCGAACGGCCGGATGCACAGCATGTCGACCGCGAACACCGCCGTGAGGATGACGGGGCTGCAGGTGTTCGCGTTGAAGGCATCTGCCAGGCTGTCGCATGCGGCGCCCAAGACGAGCGGGCTTTCGAAGGCATGCACGGGGCTCACGAGCACCCTCTCGCGGTGCCCGTCGACCATGACCTGCGCGTAGTCGCTCGTGCGATAGCGGCTCCTCGCGCCGAAGACGCGGTTGCAGTAGAGCTGCTCGTACAGGTCGATGACGGTTCCACTCGAAAGCTCGAGCTCTGCCGCATGCTCGTCGATGACCTTGAGAGCGCGCGCATAGCCCACATGCTGGGCCATCTCGTCGTCGCCATACGCGTTGTCCCGCACCGCCGCGCGTACCGCCTGGACATCGGGGGCAAGGCCCTCGATGCGAGCGGATGCCACGACGCCGTCGAGCAGCGCTTTCTCGCGCAGCTTCTCGAGCACCTCGGGATGGAAGCTCTCGAGCTGCCCGAGCTTTCCGCGGTCCTCGTACACGCGCACGTTGAGGTCGCCCGCGGCGCGGTGGAACAGGTCTTTGGGCAGGTTGCGATAATCGAACGTCCTCATGTCGTCCCCCTCTAGGCACGCCTGCGGCACATGGCCACGCGCACTGGGCAAAAAACCGGCGGAGTATCTGCCCATTTTGGCATTCGCTCTTAGGCAGAATAGCCCAGATTCGTCGCCACTGAACCGACATGCTCCGCACGCGCGCACCCCAGCTGCTTGAATGGTCATAGAGCAGTGCCCCGATGGGAAGGAGACACAATGGCAAAGCAATTAGTCGTGGACCCCAAGAAGTGCAAGAACTGCCGCACCTGCGAGCTCGTGTGCTCGTTTCGGCACTTCGAGGAGTTCAACCCGAGGCTGTCCAACGTGACGGTCTTCCAGTACGAGCAGGCATCCATCACCGTCCCCATCATGTGCATGCAATGCGATGAGGCTGCATGCGCGGCGACCTGCCCCACCGGAGCGCTCACGCGCGACGCAGATGGCGTCATCACGCACGATGCGAACAAGTGCATCGTATGCAAGATGTGCGTCAGCGCGTGCCCCCTGGGCAACGTCTCGTACTCCCCCGCGAAGCGCACCATCCACAAATGCGATATGTGCGATGGCGAGACGTGGTGCGCGACCTACTGCCCGTCTGGTGCGATCAGCGTCGTCGACCCGAACGAGGCCCCCGACAAAAAGCAGCTGGCGGCAGACAAGATGAAGGCAACGCTCGAGGAGGTGCAGGCATAATGATCAGCGCTGGAAAAGGCTGGATGGGCACGCTCATCCGCGTCAACTTGACCGACGGCACCATCCGCAAAGAGCCGCTCGACATGCAAAGCGCCAACGATTACGTGGGCGCCCGCGGCCTGGGCACCAAGTACTACTGCGATGAGGTCGACCCCAACATCGACCCTCTCTCCCCCGAGAACAAGATCATCTTCATGACCGGTCCCCTGACCGGCACCGCGGCATGCTCGGGCGGACGCTACGACGTCATCTCGAAGGGCCCTTTGACCGGCACGATCGATGCGTCCAACTCCGGCGGCCACTTTGGCCCCGAGCTCAAGTTTGCCGGCTATGACGGCATCATCTTCGAGGGCAAGGCCGACCATCCCGTCTACCTGCACATCGACGACGAGCTCGTCGAGTTGCTCGACGCAAGCGAGCTGTGGGGCAAAGACGTCCACTACACCACCGACGCGCTCGTCGAAAAGCACGGCAGCGTGCGCGTGGCGACCATCGGCACCCCGGGCGAGCGCGGGATGCTGTACGCCGGCATCATGAACGACAAGAACCGCGCAGCCGGACGCGGCGGCATGGGCGCCGTCATGGGCAGCAAGAACCTCAAGGCCGTCGTCGTGCGCGGCACGGGCGGCGTGAAGGTGGCACGCCCCAAGGAATTCATGATGGAGGTCACCAAGGCCCGCGCGACGCTGCAGAGCCACCCGGTCACGGGCAACGGCCTGGGCGCGCTCGGCACGCAGATCCTCGTGAACATCGTCAACGAGGTGGGCGGCCTGCCGCTGCACAACGGCCGCGACGGCTCGTTCTGGGACAAGGCCGACGACACGAGCGGCGAGCGTCTCGCGCAGACCTACCTGGTCTAGAACCAGGGCTGCTTCGGCTGCTCGATCGCCTGCGGGCGCGTCACCAAGATCGAGGGGCGCGGGAACCTCGACGGCCTGGGCGAGGGCCCCGAGTACGAGGCCGGCTGGAGCTACGGCGCCGCCTGCGGCGTCACCGACCTGGGCGCCATCGTCAAGTGCAACTTCATCTGCAACGAGCAGGGCATGGACCCGATTTCGCTCGGCTCGACCGTCGCCTGCGCAATGGAGCT
>CACZQA010000296.1 GCA_902783175.1 uncultured Coriobacteriaceae bacterium | reverse complement strand
TCGCATATTCCGGCGGTCTGGACACGTCGGTCTGCATCAAGTGGCTCATGGAGGAGAAGGGCCTCGACGTCATCGCGATGGTCGGAGACGTCGGGCAGGAGCGCCAGGATCTCGAGTACGTCCGCCAGAAGGCCCTGCAGGTCGGTGCAATCGAGTCGCTCACCATCGACATGCGCGAGGAGTACGTCAACGACTTCCTCACCAAGGCACTTGCCGCTAACTGCATGTACGAGAACAAGTATCCCATGGTCAGCTGCCTGAGCCGCCCGGTCATCGCCAAGCACCTCGTCGACATCGCGCACCAGTACGGCGCCAAGTACGTCGCGCACGGCTGCACGGGCAAGGGCAACGACCAGGTTCGCTTCGAGGTCGCCGTCCAGTCGCTCGACCCCGACCTGACCATCATCGCGCCGGTGCGCGAGTGGGACCTGCGCACGCGTCCGCAGGAGATGGAGTGGGCAAAGCAGCACGGCGTGCCGGTTCCCACCACCAAGGACTCCCCGTATTCCATCGACGACAACCTGTGGGGCCGCGCCATCGAGTGCGGCGTGCTCGAAGACCCCTGGAACGAGCCGCCCGAGGACATCTACACCCTCACCAAGCCCGGTTACGAGGCGCCTGCCGAGGGCGACGTCGTCGTCATCAGCTTCGAGCAGGGCGTGCCGTGCGCACTTGACGGCGAGAAGATGAGTTTCCACCAGATCATCCTCAAGATGAACGAGATCGCCGGCCGCAACGGCTTCGGCCGCATCGACATGATCGAGAACCGCCTCGTCGGCGTCAAATCGCGCGAGTGCTACGAGGTTCCCGGTGCCCTGGCCATCATCCAGGCGCACAAGGCGCTCGAAGACCTGTGCCTCGAGCGTGAGGTCCTCCACTTCAAGCCCGTCGTCGAGCAGAAGTGGGCCACGCTCGTCTACAACGGCCTGTGGTACTCGCCGCTCAAAGAGGCCCTCGACGGCTTCTGCGCGACCACCCAAAAAGTGCTCACCGGCGATGTCCGCCTGCGCTTCTACAAGGGCTCCTGCGTGACCGTCGGCCGCCGCAGCGAGTACTCCCTGTACGACTACAACCTGGCGACCTACGACGAGGGCGACACCTTCGATCGCGACTCCGCCAAGGGCTTCATCGACCTGCACGGCCTGCCCACCCGCGTCTGGGCACGTCAGCGCCGCAAGGTCGAGGAGGACAAGTAGCGTATCTCCCGGCAAGCAGATTGCTCTGACGATGAGAGGGGACGGCATCCGTCCCCTCTCTTCATTTTTTTGCGTAACTTTTGGACGAATCGTGCCGAATCATGCGAGCGCCTTGCCCGCTCTGGTCGCGTGAAGTACATTCACACGTATTGTCGAGAGGAAGCACGTGAGCACCAGCAGCGGCGCAAGCAGACGCAATAAATCAGCAGCAGGCCAGACAGGAACCCAGACAGGTAAGAAGCCCGGATACTACAGCACCCGCTACGGCGTGGGCGCTGCATCCACGGGTGCCCGCAAGGAGCCTGGAAAGCCCGCGAAACCGGGCGACGCTGGATACGAGAAGGCGCAGCATGACCGCCGCTACATCCCGGCGCTCGACGGCCTGCGCGCGCTGGCCGTCCTGGGCGTGATCGCGTATCACCTGGGCAGCGCCCACGTGCATGGCGGCCTGTTGGGCGTCACCGTTTTCTTCGTGCTCTCCGGTTATCTGATTACCGGCATCCTCGTCAACGAGTACCGCGAGAGCAGCACGATCAACCTCCCCAAGTTCTGGCTGCGGCGCGTGCGGCGGCTGTTCCCCGCGATCTTCGTCGTGGTGTTCGTCGTGGCGGCGCTGTGCGTGCTGTTCAACCACGCGCTGCTCACCAAGATGCGCCCCGATATCATCCCGTCGCTGTTCTGGTTCCAGAACTGGTGGTACGTCTTCCGCGGCCTGTCGTATTTCGACAGCCTCGGCGCGCCCTCGCCGCTCACGCACTTCTGGTCGCTCGCCATCGAGGAGCAGTTCTACGTCGTGTGGCCGCTCGTGCTGCTGCTCGTGTTCAAGCTGGGCGGCAAGCGCAAGGTGCTCGGCCGTGTGTGTCTCGGCCTTGCGGCGGCATCGATGCTGCTCATGGCGCTTCTCTATAACCCGCAGGCAGACCCGACCCGAGTCTACTACGGCACCGACACGCGCGCGTTCTCGCTGCTCATCGGCGCCTGGCTCGCCTTGAGCTGGCCGGGGCAGTCGCTGTCGGTCGAGAGCACGCGCGACGTGCCCGAGCGCAGCGTCCGCCTGCTCGACTCCGTGGGCACGCTCGCGCTTCTCGGCCTCATCGTCATGATGGTTGTGGCCGATGGCATGTCGCCGTTCATGTACCGGGGCGGCATCGCACTCGCCTCCGTGCTCACCGCCGTGCTCGTGGCGGTGCTCGTCTATCCCCGCAGCAGGCTCGCGAAGGTCTTCGAGGCGCGTCCGCTCGTCTGGATCGGCACGCGCTCGTACGGCATGTACCTGTGGCATTTCCCGCTCATCTTGCTGCTCGCCCCGCTCGATCCCGCGCTCAACGGGCATTCCTGGTGGTTCTGCCTGCTCGTGCTCGCCCTCACCTTCGGTATCTCGGAGCTGTCGTTCCGGTTCGTGGAAGACCCGATCCGCAAGGGCGCGCTCGGCAGGGCATTCGCCAAGCTGCGCGCAAAGTCGTTCGACGTCCGTGCCTGCCTGCACGCGCGGGTGCTCGTACCGGCAGCGTCGGCTATGGCGGTCCTCCTCCTCGCGCTCGTGGGGATCGCGGCGGTGCCCGATACCGACTACGTCCCGCGTGATGCGCTCGTGAGCACGGGTGCGGCGGCGGGGCAGGCAATCCAGGTCCCCGAGCACCAAGACGGCGTGTACAACCCGCTCCTGATCGGCGACTCAATCCCGGGCGATTCGGTCGACGAGTTCAAGGCACTGTTTCCCAACGGCCTCAACGACAGCTACATCGGGCGCTGGCTGTTCCAGGCGCGCGATGTTTACAAGGGGTATTCGGACCAAGGCGTCGTCGGGCACTGTGTCATCTTCGCGTGCTTTTCCAACCACCCGATCAAAGACGGCGAGCTCGAGGAGATCCGCGACCTCGTGGGCGACGAGCGCGAGCTGTTCCTCGTCAACGTGAAAGTCCCCGACAGCTTCGAGGCGGATACGAACGCGCGTCTGGCCGATTTTGCCGACAGGCACGACAACGTCCATCTGATCGATTGGTATTCCCTGGTCAAAGACCATATGGGGGAGTACCTCTGGGACGACAAGGAACACTTGCGTCAGCCGGATGGGCCGAAGGTCTACGAGCAGCTCATCTACGATTCGGTCAAAGACTATCTGCCGGAGCAAGATGGCGGCACTGCCGCGCCGGAGGGCGAATAGCCCCTTCTCGCACGCTCGGGCGGGCTGCCCCGTGCAGTGCCCAGCAGTACTCCCCGTGCGCTGCCGCATGCAGGCAGCAAAAAGCCCCGCTTTGCCATCTGCTGGAAAGCGGGGCTGTTCTCACCTGCTCGGGCGCAGGTAGACGCGAAGTCTACGCGGGCGTCTATACGAGCGTTTCCTCGTCTTCGGTACCTTTTGCCAGGGCCTCTTCGGCGCTGTCGGCGCTTGCTGCTCTCAGGCGGGTGCTCGTGGCGTATTCCGTCGCGTCGCCGGAGAGCGGCTTGCCGTCTTCGAGGACGGCGTCGAGGTCGCGCATCTCGAGTGTGGGTTCGTCCATGTAGTGGTCGAACTCGTCGTAGATGGCCTGGGACGGCTCTTTGGAGAGCAACGAGACAATCACGATGGCGAGGCTGCCCAAAATGAAGGCGGGGAGCAGCTCGTACACGCCAAAGACGCCTCCGAGCGGTTTCACGAGGTTGTGCCAGATGAGCACGGTGGCGGCGCCGGTCAGCATGCCCGCGACCGCGCCCTGCTTGGTGGTGCGGCGCCAATAGAGGCTGAACAGCGTGAGCGGGCCGAACGAGGCGCCCAGGCCTGCCCAGGCGTAGCTCACGACGGTGAAGATGACCGAGTTCTCGTCCCAGGCGACGAAGATGCCGAAAAGCAGGACGACTGCCAGCGTGATGCGGCTGACGATGAGGACCTGGTTGTCGGTGGCGTTGCGCTTGAAGATACCGCGGAAGATGTTTTCCGCAACGGACGAGCCTGTGATGAGCAGGTAGGCAGAGGCGCTCGACATGGAGGCGGCGAGGATGCCGCTGACGACGATGCCGCACAAAAACGCGGGAAGCATCATGCGGGAGAGCACGATGAAGATGCTCTCTGCCGTCGATTGCGTGAGCAGTTCCGTCGGGATGAGGTAGCGGCCGATGATGCCGATCATCACGGCGGAGAACATCGAGACGATTACCCACACGATTGCGATGCGGCGGGACTGCTTGACTTCGGTGTCGCTGCGGATGCCCATGAAGCGGACGAGCACCTGCGGCATGCCAAAGTAGCCAAGGCCCCAGCTCATCGTCGAGATGATGGCGAGCAGGCCGTACTCTTTGGGCACGCTGTCGAACAGCGGCATGCCGTTTTCGACGACCTGCGTTCCGTTGGCGTCGAGGACGGGGACAGCGGTCTGCACCATCGTGAGGTAGCCGGGGATGTCGCTCAGGAAAGCGACGGTGTTGTCGAGCCCGCCTGCCATGGTGATCGAGCCGATCACGACGACGGCC
>CACZQA010000295.1 GCA_902783175.1 uncultured Coriobacteriaceae bacterium | reverse complement strand
CAGATCTCGACCGAGAGCGCCGCCTGCTCGACGAGCATCTCCAGGCCGTCCATGGCAAACGCCCCGTTGTCGCGCGCGCCCGCCAAGATCTTGGTGATCCCGTGGTTGTAGACCGTGTCGAACACGACCTGTCCCTCGTGGAAAAGCGACACGTCGACGATGGGCTCGTCGTCGGGCTCCATGCCCCGCGGCGTCGCGTCCACGACGATGTCTGCCTTGGGGATGACACGCGCGGCATCTGCGTACGATGCGTAGTCGAGCACGCAGACCGCGCCCTGCGGCAGGCTCAACTCGAGCCGTTCGACCGTCGAGCGCGCCTTGGAACGTTCGCGCGAGAACAGGCACACCTCGCGTGCACCTGCCGCGCCAAACGCCGCGGCAATCGCAACCGACGTGGGACCGGTCCCGCACACGGCCACCGTGCGTCCCGCCGGGCTCATGCCGCTCACGCGCTCGATGGCCCCGACGGCTCCCGTGCCGTCGGTGTTGTACGCGTACAGGTCGAACCCCTTGCGCACGAGCACGTTCGCACCGCCGGCGGCATCGGCGGACGCATCGACGTAGTCTGCCCGCGCGAGCGCGAGGCGCTTGTACGGCATGGTGATGTTCATGCCCTTGTAGATGCCCAGGCGAACCTTGTCAATCTGCTCCAAGGCGCTTTGCTCGTCTTCGCAGAGCACCGCCGAATAACGCCAGGTGCCAAAGTGCGGGCAGCTCTTGGCCATGTGCTCGTAGAGCTTGTTGTGCATGACGGGAGAAAGCGAATGCCCCACCGGGTCGCCGATGAGGACGAACCGGTTGAGCAGCTTGCCGTCGAGCACCTCGTCTATATCCATGTGCGAACCTCCGCGTCTTGTTCTCTCCCACCCGCATGTTGCGGCTCGAGCCCCGTGCAGGCGAGCCGGTCGACCACGCGCAGCAGCCGCGTATGCCACAGGTCGTTGTCGGAAAGCGGGCGCACCAAAATGCCCCGCATCCCCGCACGGTGCGCACCGAGGATATCGGTGTAGGTCTGGTCGCCTACGATCACCGCCTGCCCTGGCGTGCCCCCGCACAGCTCAAGCGCTTCCGCGAAGCCACGCCCGAGTGGCTTTTTTGCCCCCTGGATTGCGGGCAGCTCCAGCTGACGCGCAACTTCTGCCACTTTGGGCTTGTTGGAGTTCGACAAGATGCAGACCTTGAGGCCCGCGTCCTTGAGGCCCCTTACCCATGCCGCGATGCTCACGGGGACCACATGCAGCCCGCGCGGAAGTATCGTGTTGTCCAGGTCGAGGAACACGGCACGGACCCCCTGCGCGACAAGCCGCGAGGCGTCGATGTCGAGCACCGACGTGAAGTATGCATCGGGCCTGAGGCACATTTACTGCTTGCCCTCTTTCGCCCACGCCGCATCGAACTCCTGCTGCGTGTTGAAGAAGTAGACCTGGTTGGCAGACTCCGAGTAGAAGAAGTACAGGTAGCTTGCCGAACTCGGGTTGGCGGCCGCCTTGAGCGACGCCAGGCTCGGGCTGCAGATGGGTCCTGCCGGCAGCCCCCTGCTGTTGGGGTTGCGCGTGTTATACGGGCTGGTAGAGGCGAGGTCGGAGGCGGTCAGCTCCTCGGTCATGTCCTTGCCCACGGCGTAGTACGTCGTGACGTCGCTGCCCAGCGCCATGTCGGCGTGCAGCCTGTTGTAGAACACCGCGGAGATATCGGCCTTGTCCGAGTCCGTACGTGATTCCTTCTCGATCATGGACGCAAGCGTGACCACGTCGTATTCGGTCAGGTTCTTGCTCTTGGCGTAGCTCATGTCCACGCTTGAGATTTGCCGCTGGTACTGTGCGAGCATGTCGCGGATCAGGCTGTCGACGCTCACGTCGGACTTGACGTTGTAGGTCGAGGGGTACAAGAAGCCCTCGAGCGAGCCGCCGTAGCAGTTGGCGAGGACCGGGTAATCCGACACGTACCTGGACGCGCCGGTCGATGCCGTCCGGTAGAACTCGTCCGCATCCAGGCCGCAAGCATCTGCCACCGTCTGGGAAATCTGCTTGAGCGTGTAGCCCTCGGGGATGGTCACGGTCTTGACCTTGCCGTTTGCGATACGGTCGATGATGTCGTCGATGTCCTCGCCACCGGTGAAGGTGTAGTTGCCCGCCTGCAGGCTCGCGCCCTCGCCCAGCTCCTTCACTCGCTTCGTGAAGCTGTCGCGCGATTCTATCACCCCGTTGTCGACGAGCAGGTCGGCAATCTGCGTGGTAGAAGAGCCCGACGCGATCTCGACCGTGATCTCCTGCCCCTGGCGCACCGTGCCCTTGTGGTCGGCTCCCCCTCCGACGAGGTACCAGCCCGCCGCTGCGGCTGCGATGACGATGACGACGAGCACGACGACGATGACGGGCGCCTTGTGCGACTTCTTGCGCTTGGAGCGCCTTGCATCAGATGGAATGTAGACTGCCGAGGAGCCCTGACGCGTGGCAGCGCGCCTCTTCGACTTCTTCGGCGCAGAATGCCTGCCTGCGGCCATGTGAGGTTCTCCGTTTCATTCAGACCTGTGCGCATCGAGCCATGACTGCAAGAACAGCGAGGCGGCGACGCTGTCGACCTTGCCGCGCATATCGCGCTCGGACAGTCCCTGCTCGTGCAGGATGCGCTTTGCCTCTGCGCTGCTCAGGCGCTCGTCGCAAAACTCGAGCGGCAGCCCCGCGGTGTGGGCGATCTTTTCCGCGACCTGCCTCACGCGCCGAGCCTGCTTGCCGACCTGCCCGTTCATGGACTTGGGAAGCCCCGAGACGATGAGGTCGGGTTCATTATCCTCGAGCAGGTAGCGCCACGTGCGCGAATTCTCGAGAACTTCATGAGCGGGCATGACCTTGACGGGCATGGCGATGCGCGTATCGGTGCTGCCAACGGCAACGCCGATACGCTTCTCCCCGATATCGAGGGCTAAGACGCGCACGCCCTACGCGCCGAGAATCTCTTTGGCCTTGGCGATGGCAGCGTCGATGCCCTCGGCATTCTTGCCGCCTGCCTGCGCCATGGTCGGCTTGCCGCCGCCACCGCCGCCGATGAGCGGCGCGACCTGCTTGATGACGTCGTTGGCGTTGAAACCAGCTGCGACAGCCGCGTCGTTGCCCGCCGCGAGCATGATCGGCGTGCCCTTGTCGGCGCTGATCGCGAAGACGACCAGCGCAAACGGCTTGCCCTGCGCACGTTGCTTGACGATATCCCAGCCCTCGCGCATGCTCTGGACACTGCCGCCCTCGCCCATGTTGACGATGACGAGCTTGTAGCCGTTTGCGTCGACGGCGGCTTTGATGTAGTCGGCGAAACTGCCCTCGGCCGCAATCTTTTTATTGCGCTTGGCCACGCGCTCGTACTCGTCGAGCTGCTTTTGCATCTTCACGACGCGCTCGCAAACATCCAGCGGCGGGATCTTGAGGAAGCGGGCAGTCTCGCGCAGTTCCTCTTCGTAGGTGGACATGTACTTGTACGCCTCGAGGCTCGTCACGGCCTCGATACGGCGCGTGTTGGCCGCAATAGAGGTCTCCTGCACGATCTTGAACAGACCGATTTCGGACGTGTGGCCCACATGCGTGCCACCGCACAGCTCCTTGGAGAACGAGCCCGTCTCGACGACGCGCACGAACTCGCCGTACTTCTCGCCAAACAGCGCGGTAACGCCCGCCTCGCGGGCGGCGGTGAGCGATGTCTCGTAGGTGAGCACGGGGGCATCGGACATGATGACGTTGTTGCAGATGCGCTCGACCTCGAGGATTTGCTCGTGGGTCATCGGCTCGAAGTGCGTGAAGTCGAACCTCAGACGGTCGGGCGCGACGAGCGAGCCCGCCTGCTTGACATGGTCGCCCAGCACCTTGACCAGCGCCGCCTGCAGGATGTGCGTGGCGGTGTGGTTGCGGGCGATGAGCGCACGGCGGCGCTTGTCGATTTCCGCATGCACGTTGTCGTCCTTGCGGATGGTGCCCGCTGTGATAACGCCCGTGTGCGCGGCAAGATCTGCCTCGGGCTTGGTGGTGTTTTTGACCTCGATGGTGCCGTACTGGTTGAAGATGGTGCCCGTGTCGCCGACCTGGCCGCCCATCTCGCCGTAGAACGGCGTCTTGTCGAGGATGACGGTGACCTCGTCGCCCTCGTTTGCCTCGTCGACGATCTTCCCGTCGACGATGAGGTCGATGATGCGCGCGTCGCAGTCGTCTTTTCCGTAGCCGACGAACTCGGTCGCGCCGTGCGTGTCGAGGATATGCGTGTAGATGTCGCCAAAACCCTTCCAGGCCTCGTCGTTGCGTGCCGCGCGGGCGCGCTCGCGCTGAGCGGTCATCTCCTCGTCAAAGCCGTCCTTGTCCACGTTGATGCCACGCTCTGCGCAGATCTCGGCCGTGAGCTCGAAGGGGAAGCCGTAGGTGTCGTGCAGCGTGAAGGCGGTGACGCCGTCGAGGGTGTCTCCTTCCTTCAGGCCTTCCAGCGCATCGTCCAAGAACTTCTCGCCCATGTCGATGGTGCGGCTGAAGCGCTCTTCCTCGGACTCGAGGACCTTCTCGATGAGCGCCTTGTTCTCGACGATTTCTGGATAGACCGGTCCCATCTCTTCGACGATCGCGTCGAGGAACTCCTTCAGGAACGGGCCTTCGATGCCGATCAGGCGACCATGGCGCACGGCGCGGCGCAGCAGACGGCGCAAGATGTAGCCGCGACCCTCGTTGGAGGGCAGGATGCCGTCGCCCACCATGAACGTGATGGCGCGGGAGTGGTCGGCCATGATGCGCAGCGACAGGTCGACCTTCTCGTCGGTGCCGTAGGTCTTGCCGCTCAGGCGCTCGCCCACGCCCACCAGGCCGCGCAGGATGTCGGTGTCGAAGTTGGACACGACGCCCTGCATGATGCCGGCGACGCGCTCCAGTCCCATCCCCGTGTCGATGTTGCCATGTGCAAGAGGCACCATGCTGCCGTCTTCCTGACGGTCGAACTGCGTGAACACGAGGTTCCAGTACTCGAGGAAGCGGTCGCAAGCGCAGCCGGGGGCGCAGTCAGGACGGCCGCAGCCCACCTCGGGGCCCTGGTCGTAGTACATCTCGGAGCACGGGCCGCACGGGCCGGTGGGTCCGGCAACCCAGAAGTTGTCGTCTTCGCCCAGGCGGGTGATGTGGTCGGGCGCGACGCCGACCTTCTCCCAGATCTCTGCCGCCTCGTCGTCATCGGTGAACACGGTGACGTGGATGCGGTCCTTCTCAAGCTTGAGGACCTCGGTGGAGAACTCGTACGCCCAGGCGCACATCTCCTTCTTGAAGTACTTGCCAAACGAGAAGTTGCCGAGCATCTCGAAGAACGACAGATGACGCCCGTCGGTGCCGATGATGTCGATGTCGTTGGTGCGGACGCACTTCTGCGCGGTGGTGGCGCCGATGTAGCGGTCGTCCAGGTGCTTTTGCTGCAGGAAGTACGGCTTGAACTGGACCATGCCGGCAACCGTCAGCAGAAGCGACGGGTCATCGGGGATCAGAGAGGAAGACGGCCAGCGCTGGCAGCCCTTCTCCTCGAAGAACTTCAGGTATGCCTCGCGGATTTCTGCGGAGGTTGTTGGTACAGATGACATCTTGCTCCTTCTCGAGTGCAGGGGGTTGAAAACGGTTCGATATGGGGGATGCGTATGGCAGCTGGTTAGTTTGCAGGCTGCTCGGCCTCGACGACGGTGCTGTCGACTTCGACGGCCTCGACCTCGGCGGCAGGCTCATCGGCAGCCGGCTGCTCGGCAGCGTGGTCGACGGAGTGCTTGCCCTGGACCTCGGCGATGTGCTGGGCTGCCTGCTCGATGGTCTCCTCGGCGGGCTGCTCGGGCGCGGGGGCCTCCTTTTTGGTCTCGCCGGAGCCGATGGGATACACGAAGCGCTCGGCCTTCGCCTTGTTCTTTCGCTTGGAGCCAAGCGCTCCGCGCACGCGGTCTACCAACGAGACGACGGCCTCGGTGGGAGCGGCGGTGACGGTGTTGACGGTGTCGGCGGTCTTGCCGGCAACGTTGGTGACCTGCTCGACGTCTTCGAGAATCGAGTCGACGCGCAGCAGCTCGAGGTTGATCGTGTCCACGGTGAGCTCGGCGCGGTCGACAAGCGGATCGATGCGCTTGAGCGTGGGGGTGAGCTCTGCTTCTGCCTGCTCGGCCAGCTTGGACACGTGGTCCATGGTCTTGGCTGCGCGGATGAGGATGACGATGAGCACGACGAGTGCTATTGCGCCCAGGACGACGAGAACGGCTGCCGCAAACGGCCATGCCTGTGTGAGAAAGTCTGCCATAGAGAGTCCCCTCGCATGTGAGTCCAAAAATACAACCCTAGATAATACCCGACATTAGGGCAAATAGTGCGGCAACTCCACATCGTCACCAGACGGCAATCGGCTATTTTTCGGCGTCTGCATCCTGCCCGCTCGAGGCGTTGGGAAAACGCAGCTTCTCCCAGCCGTTTTGGGTGGGATGGTAGAACGCACCTCGCTCCAGGCCGTCGGGCAGATACTGCTGCTCGACCCAATTGCCGGGATAGTCGTGCGGGTAGAGGTACTTTCCGTACGTATCCGAACCGGGGCGGTGTCGGTCGCGCAGGTGGTTGGGCACCGCGCGGGCAGGCCCCTCGCGCACCTCCTTCAAGGCGGCGTCGATGGCGGCCTCCGAGGAGTTCGACTTGGGCGCGAGCGCCATGTAGATGGTGGCCTCCGCCAGGTTGATGCGGCATTCGGGGTACCCGATGGACTCCGCCGACTTGAAGGCGGCCTCGGCGATGAGCAGCGCGCGCGGGTCGGCAAGGCCGATATCCTCGCTTGCCAAGATGAAGATGCGGCGCGCAATGAAGCGCGGGTCCTCTCCCCCTTCGATCATGCGCGCGAGCCAGTACAGCGCGGCGTCGGGGTCTCCCCCGCGCATGGACTTGATGAAGGCGGAGATGACGTCGTAGTGGGTGTCGCCGTTCTTGTCGTATGGCAGCTGGCGGTGCGGGGATGCCTCGCGCACCTGCTCGATGCCGATCTCTTTGCCGTCCGTGACGAGGGCCGCCGCGAGCTCGAGCGTCGTGAGCGCCATGCGGGCGTCCCCGCCCGCGGTGATGACGATGGCGTTCAAGGCGTCTTCGGTGATGGTGTAGGCGCCGTTCAAGCCGCGCTCGTCTTCGAGGGCGCGCTCGAGCACCATGCGGATGCCCTTGTTGCCGATGGGCTTGAGCTCGACGATGCGCGAGCGGGAGATGAGCGCCGAGTTGACCTCGAAAAACGGGTTTTCGGTGGTGGCGCCGATGAGCACGACGACGCGGTCTTCCACGGCGTGCAGCAACGCGTCTTGCTGCGAGCGCGAGAAGCGGTGGATCTCGTCGACGAACAAGATGGTGCGCTGGCCGCGCATGGTGAGGCGCTCGTCTGCCGCCTTGATCTCGCGCCGCAGGTCGGAGACGGTGCCGGACACGGCAGAGACCTCGACGAAGGCGGCGTTGGTAGTGTTGGCGATGACGTGCGCGATGGAGGTCTTTCCCGTGCCGGCGGGCCCGTACAAGATCTCCGACGAGAGCGCGTCGTTGGCGATGGCGCGGCGCAGCCAGGTGTTGGGGCCTATCGCCTCTTCCTGGCCGACTATCTCGTTGATGGCACGCGGGCGCATGCGCACGGCCAGCGGCGCCGCCTGGTAGCGGGCCTCGTTGTCCATCTCGGAGAAAAGGGTGTCCATTCCGTTGTTCATACGCACCATGATAGACGAGTGAGGGGCAGATAGAAAACCGCCGCTACAGGAGTCTGCAACGGCGGTCGGAAACTTCACCCCCTGCCGGAAGGATGAACCCACCCGAAAAAGGTGGGTGCCCCCACTGAGTATTTCAGCTTCCTCACCGTACGTAACGGAGGATACCTGTCCAACTCAGGATCTCGGGATCCCTAAATGTTGACATCGGTCCATCGCAATAGACCGGAACAAGGGATGAAGCCTGATTAGATAGTACTTCCCCCGGCAGGGATTACCAGTCTTGACTTACCTAGGTAAAGCGGGGAAAATTTCGGTGGGTCTGGACACTTTTCCGGCTTGGTTATCCTCAGAATTCACCACGTTACGCTGTTGAACTGTGGCATAATCGTGCGAGCGTGCCCGAGTGGCGGAATGGCAGACGCGTCGGTCTCAAAAACCGATGTCTTCGTGGCGTGTGAGTTCGAATCTCACCTCGGGCACCAAAT